>NZ_JBFUGN010000203.1:0-7953 GCF_056402895.1 Rhizobacter sp. P3_B12
GTGTAGCGCGCCACGCCCTGGGTGATGCGCACCTCGTCGACCGCGCCGTTCAGGTACCACACGCCCTGGCCCGTGTCCGGCGTGCGGCCGATGTTCACCGGCGTGCTCGATGGGTAGATCGCCCCGTTGATCGCCACCGGCGCGCTCGGCACACCGTTCAGGAAGATACGCAGCGCCGTGCCCTGGCGCACCACCGCGACGTGGGCCCAGGTGTTCAGCGGGATCTGGTTCGCATGCCAGAGGCTGCCGGCATCGCTCGACCCATCCTGCGACCAGCGCGTGGCCACCGAGCCGTTGGGGCCGGTCAGGATGTCGAAGCCCCGCGCCCCACCGTTGCCGTAGTTGCTCAGCAGCGTCGCGAAGTTGCCGTAGGCGTTCAGCCGCACCCAGGCTTCCACGGTGAAGTCATTCGCGCCCAGGTCCAGCGCCGCGCTCGGGGCGGTCACGTAGCTGCCCTGGTTGCCATCCAGCGCCAGGCCGCCACTGCCATAGCGTGCGGCCCCGGTGTTGACGGCCGCATTACCGAAGGCGCTGACCGGGTAGCCATTGACCGAGCTGTCGACCAGCCCCGCCGCGTTGCCGCCATCCAGGTGCAGCAGCAGGCTCACGTTCGCGTAGCTCGGATCCACGCCGTTCGGGTCCGCCGGCACCGCTGCTTTGCCGGCCAGCGCAAAGCGCTTGGTCCCGCTGTTGTCCAGCGTCGCCTGCGCCACCCGCTTGCACAACAGCGGCAGCGGCTTGCCGTCGGGCAAGGCAGCGGCCGCCGCGCAACTGGCGATCTGGTTGGCGTTGAACGGATCGCTCTGCCCGTGGTAGACCCAGGTCGTGAGCAGCTTCGGCCCCGCCTGTCGCACCGGCAGCGGCCAGTCCGGGTGCCACTCGGTGCTGGTCATGCGGCTGTTGCCCGGCAGGCTGCTCGCTTGGATGGCACTGCCGCAGTCATCGGTCTGCGCCAGCCCTTCCACCGTGGTCAGCGGCAGCTTGCGCTGCAGGTCGTTCGCGAAACAGCTTCTCGTGCCGTTGAAATCRTCCCGGCGGCTCAGGATGCCGTTCACATCGAACGCCTGGCTGCTGGTGCTGGCCGARCAYCCCGCRCCCGCCGGYTGGCTGCGCCCGGTCAGGTACACCTTGTCGTTGATGACGGTGGTGSTGATSTCGCTCACCGCGCCGTTCGGGTCGGTCAGCGTCAGCCCGCTCGGCGCCACCCAGCGGTGGTCGCGCCACAGGATGTTGGTGGCCGCATCGTAGGTGTCGGTCRYSTCCCASMTCGGCGGCGTCGCGTAGGCGGCCGTGTAGTGGTCGGCACCGCCGGCCCACTGCGTCTCCACGGCCAGGCCGCGCTGGTCGTAGCCGTAGGTGGCCAGTCGCGCGCCGCGCTCGTCGACGATGCCCGTCACCGCCCACGGCAGGTCGCCGCGTTCGTAGAGGTACTGCCGCGTCTTGCCCGCCGGGTCGGTGATCAGGCTCAGGTTGCCATGGGTGTCATAGGCGATGAAGCTGCTGCCGGCATCGCTCGTGATCTGGCGGATGCGCGCCCGGGGTGCACCCGCGGGCCACTCGTAGCTGAAGCTGACGCGGCGGCCGGTCTGGTCCTGCAGCCCGGTCAGCAGGCCCGGCTCGGGSGTGCCGTCGGTTGCGGTGCTGTAGCTGTAGCTCAGCCGGTGGCCGTTCGTGTAGMYCACGCTGAGCAGGCGACCCTCGGTGTCGTAGAGCTCCTCGGATTGCGCGGCCATGTCGGTGTAGCGCCAGCCGCCGCTGGTCTGCTGCAGGCGRTCGGGCACRTCGGCATCGGGCTGCCAGGTCCCCGCGTCGTCGCGCTTGAAGCCCTGCCAGYTGCCGTCGTCRCGCGTGGCCACCACGCTGCGCAACGCGTGGGCGGCATCGGTCTGGAAGATCAGGCGCTTGTGCAGGTTGCCGCGCCAGAATCCGCCGAACGAGACGCTCGCATTGGCGGCCAGCGCCGCAGCAGATGCCGCCTCCGGCGCGCTCTGCGGCGGCAGGTTCATCGTGTCGTACAGCGCCACCAGCGGCTG
Source organism: Rhizobacter sp. P3_B12 (assembly GCF_056402895.1). NCBI lineage: Bacteria > Pseudomonadati > Pseudomonadota > Betaproteobacteria > Burkholderiales > Sphaerotilaceae > Rhizobacter > Rhizobacter sp. P3_B12. The sequence continues at coordinate 2,034 of NZ_JBFUGN010000203.1, forward strand.
GCCGCCGATGCGGCCCACGCCSAGGTCCTCGCGCAGGCTCTTGCCGCCGCTGATCGGGTGGATCGGGTGGCCTGGCTGGAGCTGCGCCGGGCAGCTGCGCGGCGGGCCCTTGATGCGCGTCATCACCCACGGGCCACGGGTCTCGTAGGTGCCGCCCAGGATGTTGTCGGAGTGATGAATCTCTTCGCCGTGGCGGGTGTCGACGACCTGACGGAAGCGGAAGTGCACGCCGTCGGTCTCATGGTCGAGGTAGGTGCACTCGCGGATCGTGTAGTCGTCCGGCGCATTGCGCACCGACGAGCAATCGGTGCCGTTCCAGCCCTCCATGAGCCCGATCATGTAGCTCACGGACGCAGGCACCGAGTCGAACCAGACAAGGGTCGAAAAGTTGTAGCTCGCCTTGTACTGCGTGATCGGTTGCGCTGCAACCGATCCGACCCACGCCAGGCACGCGTGCGCCATCAGCAGCATCAGCGCTGCCATCTTCCTGCTCTTCACGGAACGCTCCTCGTCTCGCCTCGACATCGGTGAACACCTGCGGTGTTCGACCGACTACCTGTGCTCGCGGCGAATCCTCTGGAGGAACTGCATCGGCGCGGCCGGCGGATTAGACGTGAACGAAATGACGGTAACAAGAGGCTGTCGAGGCAACACGGCAATTGTTGACAATCTCCCGGGCCTCACGACGCGAATTGTGGAGATCCATCGCAATTCAATTGCGAGGCTCGACAACAAGCGACCGCAGACATTGAACGCTGCGTTCAAACCCCTTGCTCAGCGCCAGCGCGCCACCACATCACACTCCCACGTTGACCGGAGAAGCCCCATGCCTGCCACCGCCCTCGCCCACCTGCCCGCCGACGGCTCGCCCGAACTGCTGTTCCTGCTGTTCCATGGCGTCGGTGCCAATGCCTCGCACATGGCGCCGCTCGCGCAGCGGCTGGTCGCCGAGTACCCGAAGGCGGCCGTGGTCTGCCTGGACGCGCCACACCCATTCGACGGCGTGCCCGGTGGCGGCAGCGGCTGGCAGTGGTTCTCGATCCAGGGCATCACCGAAGACAACCGCCCGCAACGCGTCGCCGAGGCGCTGCCGCGCTTCATCGCGACGGTGCGCAGCGTGCAGCAGCAGCTGAACATGTCGTGGCCGTGCACCGCGCTGGCCGGCTTCTCGCAGGGCGCGATCATGGCGCTCGAGGCCGTGCAGGCCGAGCCGGCGCTGGCCGGCCGCGTGCTGGCCTTCAGCGGCCGCCATGCCACCGCGCCCGGGCATGCCCCCGAGGACACCACCGTGCACCTGTTCCACGGCATGGCCGACCGGGTGCTGCCCTGCGGCCCGGYGATCGATTCGGCCGAGCGCCTGCTCGCACTCGGCGGCGACGTGACCGCCGACGTGCTGCCCGGCATCGGCCACGAGCTGCATCCGCAGCTGCTCGACAAGGCCGTCGAGCAACTGCGCACCTTCCTGCCGAAGAAGGTGTGGCGCCAGGCGATGAGCGAGGCGCCGATCCTGCCGCGCAGCGCATCGAGCGACGAACTGGGCTGAGCCACCCCACCGGTGGCATGGGGTTTGCTGACTTGCATACAAGCCGGTACCCATTGGGATCGCATGCGCCAAGCCGGGGCATGCGTCGAGAAGGGGCCGGCCTGTTCCGCCGCATCACCAACCCCATCCCGAAGGATTCCCCATGCGTACCCGAACCCTGTCGAAGGCCGCGGCCTGTGCCGCGCTGGCCGCCTGTGCCGCCGCCGCCCATGCCGCCGAATGGAGCGACGCCTTCATCGGCTTCACCTATGGCACCAAGTTCAAGGAACCCGGCAGCGACGCGGACGTGAAGAAGAAGGTCGCGACGCTGCAATACGTGGGCGGCTACAAGTACGGCGTCAACTTCTTCTCGATCGACATGCTGGCCTCCGACGAGAACAACCCGGCCAACAACAGCGACCGCGGCGCGCACGAGGTGTATGCCACCTACAGCAACACCGTGAGCTTCGGCAAGGTCAGCGGCAAGCCGATGAAGTTCGGCCCGATCCGCGATGTCGGCTTCCAGTTCGGCTTCGACTTCAACTCGAAGAACGATGCCTTCGGCGCCGGCCTGACGAAGTACATCGCCGGCCCGAAGGTGGAGTTCGACGTGCCGGGCCTGCTGACGCTCGGGCTGCTGTACTACAAGGAGAACAACAACAACTCGATCGCCGGCACGCACGTGAATTTCGATGCGGCGCCGCGCCTCGCAACGGTGTGGAGCTTCGACTTCAACGCCGGGTTGCCGGCGGTGTTCAAGGGCTGGGGCACCTGGACCGGCGAGAAGGGCAAGGACGGCTTCGGCGGCGACACCGCGGCCGAGACCTGGACCGAGATGGGCCTGCTGTGGGACGTGGGCTCGGCCGCCGGCACGCCGAAGACCTTCTATGCAGGCTTCGGCTACCAGTACATCAAGAACAAGTTCGGCAACCCGTCATCGCTGGCGGGCACCAAGGTGTCGGCGCCTTCGTTGAAGGCCGAGTACCACTTCTAGCCCGACCTCAGTCGAGCACCACCTCGGTCTTGACCGCCCCCGCGCGGTCCGCACGCGCGCTGAGTGCCAGCCGCGTGCCCTTCGGCGCGCGCACCACCCACTCCGCGACCGCGCGGTCGGCCGTCACCTCGCGTGTCGGCAAAAAGGCCTGCAGCGTGCTCTTCGGCCCGTGGCCCTCGAGCTGCGGGCCTTCGATGCGCTCCTTGCCGCTGACCAGCGACACCGTCGCATCGCCCGGCGGCAGGTGGATCTCGAACATCGTGCCGCGCACCGTCTTGCGCGCCAGCGCCCGCTTGCTCACGTACGCGGGCAGGTAGCCGCTGTTGCACACCGCCAGGCGCACGCGCCAGGTGTCGGGGCCGAGCGCGCGCACCTCGGTGCGCAGCAGCTCCAGCCGGGGCAGGCTCAGCGCGATCTGGTCCATCCACGCCGGGAAGCGCGCCGCCTCGCGCTCGCGCAGCTGCGGCGGTGGGTTGCGCCAGAAGTTCATCTTGTCCCAGCCGCCGATCTCCACCGGCCCGAGCTGCGGGTGGTGGAAGGGCTTCCACTCGACGTGGGCCTGGCCACCGCACTGCTCGTCGCTCCACTTCAGCAGCTTCAGGTCGTCTTCCACCGGGTGGTCGCGGAACCAGTCGATCCACTTGTAGCCGCTGATGCCGGCCTCCTTGTTCGGCGACCACAGCTCCACCACCCAGAACAGCGCGCCCAGGTGCTCGTACACCCAGTCCTGCGTGCCGGTGATGACCTCCTTCGGGTGGTACTTGAAGTCGTGCCAGATGCTGATGGCCGGGTAGCCGGTGAGCTTCTCGCCGAGCGCGCTGAAGCGCTTGTACGACCACAGGTCCTCCGGGATCATGTCGTCGTCGCTCTGCGTGCCCATCGGCCGCAGGATCACGCCGCTGTGCGTGTGGTAGCTGATGGCCGCGCCGATGTTCGGGTGCTTCAGGATGAACTCGACCATCGCCCGCACCTCGGGCTCGCTGGCCGGGTACGGGCCCGCGCCCACCTGCTCGAACTCCTGCCGCCAGGCGGACGGGAAGTTGCGGTTCAGGTCCAACCCCTCCTGGTCGCGGTTCACGTTGACGGTCAGCCCGTCGTAGTTCTTCAGCAGGCCCTCGGGCATCAGCCGGTAGTACTCGCCGCCGAACTCGCCGGGCTCGCGCGGCACCATCAGCCGCTCGTCCTGTGGGCACTTCTTGTAGGTGCCGTGCGGGTCGGGGATGCGCATCGTCAGCATGCGGCCATCGCCGTCGACGTCTTCCAGCGTCAGCCCCTCGACCGGCTCCTCGTCGTACGGGTAGCTGCGCGTCGACGAGCGGATGTGGCGCGGCCGGTCGGCCAGCGCGAGCTCGGCGCCGTCGGGGTTGATGCGCGGGCACAGGTAGATCACGCGGGTGTCGAGCAGCTGCGTGACCTGGCGGCCGGTCTCGTCGCCCTGGCCGTGGTGCGTCACCAGGTGGTGCAGGTAGTACAGGCAGGTGGTGCTGGCCGTCAGCTCGGCGGCGTGGATGTTGCCGTCGGCCCAGAACGCGGGCTTGTCGGTGTYGGGGCCGGTCGCGGTGTTGGTGACGGTCGCGAGCCAGATGTCGCGGCCCTCGTGGCTCTTGCCGATCGACTGCACCTGCACCAGGCCGGGGTGCGCGGCGGCGTAGTCGAACAGCAGCTGGGTCAGGGCGTCGTACTTGTAGAAGATGTCGAAGCGTGGCGTGGGCGTGGCGGGCAACGTCATGGCGTACGTCAAGGCGGTGGGGGCGAAGCCGTGAGTGTCGCGCAACGCGCGCCTCGACGTGCGCCTCGACGCGCGCCGTTAGACTGTGGCGCCTTTCGTTGTTCCCCCATGCGCATCGCCTCCATCCGCCAGCAGCTCCGTGACCACGGCGCCAAGCCCGTTCACGAGGAACGCGTGCTGCGCCAGTGGTCGCGCGCGCTGCCGCAGGACGCCGGCAAGCGCCGCCCGGAAGACTTCCTGCCGCTCGCGCTGCGCGAGGCCCTGCCCGCGCTGGTGCAGCAGCTCGACGGCCTGGCGCGGCTGCGCTCCGAGCACCCGGCCGAGGACGGCTCGGCCCGCCTCCTGGTCGAGCTGCCGGACGGCCAGACGGTCGAGAGCGTGCTGCTGCCGCGCGACGGGCTGTGCGTGTCGACCCAGGTCGGCTGCGCGGTGGGCTGCGTGTTCTGCGCGACCGGCCGCGACGGGCTGCTGCGCCAGGTCGGCAGCGCCGAGATCGTCGCGCAGGTCGCGCTGGCGCGCGCACGCCGGCCGGTGAAGAAGGTCGTCTTCATGGGCATGGGCGAGCCGGCCCACAACCTCGACAACGTGATGGAGGCCATCGAGCTGCTCGGCACCGCCGGCGGCATCGGCCACAAGAGCCTGGTGTTCTCGACGGTCGGCGACCCGCGGGTGTTCGAACGCCTGCCCGCAGGCCCGGTGAAGCCGGCGCTGGCGCTGTCGCTGCACACCACCAAGGCGGCCCTGCGCGAGCAGCTGCTGCCGCGCGCGCCGCGCATCGCGCCCGATGAACTGGTGGAACTCGGCGAACGCTATGCGCGCGCCAGCGGCTACCCGATCCAGTACCAGTGGACGCTGCTCGACGGCATCAACGACGGCGACGACGAGATCGACGGCATCGTGCGGCTGCTGCGCGGCAAGTACGCGATCATGAACATGATCCCGTACAACACCAACGAAGGGCTGGACTTCCGCCGACCGCCTGCAGAGCGCGCCGAGGCGATCGCGCGCACGCTGCACAGCCGCGGCGTGCTGACGACGCTGCGGCAGTCGGCGGGGCAGGACGTGGAGGGCGGTTGCGGGCAGTTGCGGGCGCGCGCCGCCGCACCTGCCGCACGGCGCATCGAGATCGTCACGCAGCGCTGACAGAATGTCGCTCGCGAAGCCGTCCCCGGGGCGGCTCGGATTCGAACAACAGGGAGGACCGATGAAGAACACCCCGCTGCGGCACTGGGCCGCTGCCTTCGCCTGCGCCGTCATGAGCCTGACGGCTGCGGCACAGGCCGAGAACCCGCTGTACCCGATGAACAAGTCGCGCCGGCCGGTGCCGGCGTTCCCCCACGAGAGCCTGTCCGCCACCTGGCCGCAGCCCGACTACTTCCGCGAGGCGCTCAAGCTCACGCAGCTGCGCGTCGGCGAGCCGGCGCTGGCGCTGCGGTCCGAGACCGCGCCGCGCGTCATCGTGCTGCCGGTCCAGACCCAGGCCTTCGGCTTCTCGCCGGCCTTCCGCGCCTTGCTGGGTGCACAGCTCGACCGCGAACTGGCGGGCCGCGGCATCGACGGCAACCGGCAGACCGACATCGTCGACCTGCGCGGGCCGTTCGTCCGCCGGCTCGATGACGCCAGCATCGACGAGTTCGCCAAACGGTACCCGGCGGCATCTCTGCTGGCCCTGCAC
>NZ_JBFUGN010000204.1:0-7931 GCF_056402895.1 Rhizobacter sp. P3_B12
CCCTGCAGCGCATGCCAGGCGTTGGTGCACAGGTTCAGCAGGATCTGCTGCACATGCGTGGCGTCCGCGCTGACGAACAGCGGCCGGTCCTCGAGCACCAGCACCAGCTCGACCGTCGCCGGCAGCGTCGAGCGGAGCAGCGCGATCGACTCCTCGATCATCGGCCGCATCGGCTGGCTCACCAGCTCGTGCGGCTGCATGCGGCTGAACGCGAGGATCTTCTGCACCAGGCTGCGCGCGCGCACGCCGGCCATCTCGATCTGCTTCAGCGGCGGCGTCGCGCCGTGCGCGTCGTCGAGCCGGTCGCGCGCCAGCGACACGTTGCCGAGGATGGCCGCGAGGATGTTGTTGAAATCGTGCGCGATGCCGCCGGCCAGCGTGCCGATCGCCTCCATCTTCTGCGACTCGCGCAGCTGTGCCTCGAGCAGCGCGCGCCGGGCCTCGGCCTGCTTGCGCTCGCTGATGTCGGTCACCATGCCGAGCGAGCCGACGTAGCGGTCGGCCTCGTCGAACACCGGCGTGACCGACATCGACACCCACAGCGGCTGCCCTTCGCTGCGCAGCATGCGCAGCTCGACGGCCTCGACGGTGCCCGGCCGGCGGCTCGCCAGCACGGCCGGCGCCAGCAGCCCGCCGGGGTCGTCGACGAACTCGGCGAGCGGGCGCTCCAGCATGTCGGCCGCGCCCTGGCCGAGCAGGCGCAGCAGCTTCGGGTTGACGAAGGACAGGCAGGCCTGCGCGTTGACGAGCCAGATGCCCTCGTTCGCGGTTTCGACGATGCGGCGGTAGCGCAGCTCGCTGTCGCGCAGCTCGCGCGTCATCACGCGCGCGACGCTGTAGGCGCGCATGCGCCCGGTCGTGAGCTGCCAGGTGAGCGCGGCCAGCAGCAGGCTCAGCCCGATGCCGGCGAAGCCGATGGTGCGCGCCGATTCGCGGTGGTGGCGCGCCTCGAACTCCGGCGTGCTGCGCACCTGCACCGTCCAGCTCTGGCCGGCCACGCCGATGTACTCMTGCGCCTCGAAGCGCGCCGGCTGGCGGTCGGCCTCCGGCCCGATCGAGCGGTACATCAGCGCGTCGTCGCTCAGCTGGACGCCGTCGTAGATGCGCAGGTCCAGGCCCGGCGTCGACTCGCCGTACAGGCTGGACATCAGGTCGCCGATGCGAAAACCCGCCCACACCCAGGCCACCACGTGGCGCCGGCGCGCGGCCACGCTGTCGGCCGGCTGCCCCGGCGCGTACAGCGGCAGCAGCATCAGGAAGCCGTACTGCGGCGCGTGGTCGGGCTCGGTGACGAGGCGGATGCGCCCGGTGATCGCGACGCTGCCGGAGTCGCGCGCCTTGTCGAGCGCGGCCCGGCGCGACGGGTCGGTGGAGATGTCGTAGCCGAGCGCGCTCAGGCTGCGCCCRACCGCCGGGGCGATGTAGGTGACCGGCACATAGCTCGCGCGCGGCCCGGGCGGGCGCACCTGGTAGCCCGGCACGCCGGACAGGCGCTGCGCCGCCTCGTGGGCCGCCACGTCGGGCCCCTGCACCAATGGCCCGTAGGCGATGGCCTGCAGGCCGTTGAAGTCGACGCCGACCAGCAGCGCCTCGACATAGCGGTCGAAGTGCGCGCGGTCGACCGAGCCGGACGCGAGGAACAGGCCCTGCACGCCGCGCAGCATCTGCTCGTAGGCAGCCATGCGCTGCTCGATGCGGCTGGTGGCCTGGCGCAGCCCGAAGTCGAAGCTCGCACGCAGCGCGGCCGTCTCGGACGCGCGCTCGTGGTGCCACGCAAGTGCGGTGACCGTCAGCGAGACGGCCCCGACCAGCAGCGACATCAGCAGCGGAAGGGCTCGCTTCACACCGGGCCCGTGCTCAGAACTGCGTCATCGTGCGCGCCAGCTCGGCCGAGAAGTACTTCTCGAAGATGCGCTGGATGCTGCCGTCGGCCCGCATCTCGTCGATCAGCGCGCGCCAGGCCTGCTGCTGCGCGGGCGACACCGACTTCTTCGACATGATCAGCCCGTGCGGCACCGCCGGGTCGTCGAACTCGACGATGCGCGTCTGCGCGCGGATCGTGCCCTGCTGCACCGTCGGGTAGTCGAAGGGCTCGATGATCATCGCCTGCACGCGGTTGTCGAGCAGCACCTGGTACAGCGGCTCGAGGCTGGACGCATGGCTCACGCGGCCCTGCGCATCGAGCGCGTCGACCAGGCGGTTGGCGGTCGGGCTGTAGCGGAAGCTGCGGATCACGCCGAGCCTGAGCTGCGGGTTGCGCTCGAAATCGGCCAGCGCGGCGACGTTGGCATCCTGGCGCACCAGCAGGTAGTACTTGTTCGACACGTACCAGGCGAACGCGGCGAACTGCTCGCGCGCCGGGTTGGTGATGCCCGACAGGCTGAAGTCGAGCGCGCCGCCCTCGATCAGCTGCCAGATGCGCGCGCGCGGCAGCACCGAGACGATGAACTTGCAACCGCTGCGGCGCGACAATTCGTCGGCGATGTCCTTGTCGATGCCCTCGCCGGTGACGGCCGAATAGAGCAGGCCGTGCTCGTGCAGCGCGAGGCTCATCGGGCGGGGGCAATCGGGCTTGTCGGCCGCGACGGCGACCGTCGGAACACCGCCGGCGGCCAGGAACAGCGCACACGCCCAGCCCGGCAACCAACGCAACGACATCTGCATGCTCGATCCAACCCCCTCGGCCCGCAGCATAGTCCCGCCGCGGGCCGCGCGGCCCCGGGACTTGCCGCAACGAACGGGAAAATGCCACGGCCACGGCGGCCGGGACGGCAGAATCGGCGCTTCGATGACGGTCTCCTTTCCTCGCTCCCTCCCGCTCTGCGCCCTGCGAGCGGCCCGCCTCGGGCTCGCGGCGCTGCTGCTGCTGGCCGGCCGGCCCTGCCTGGCACCGGCCGCTGCGCAGGCCGCCGAGGCCTATGCGATGCAGGCGCAGCGGCAGCCGGATTTCAGGCGCATGCAGGCGCTCGGCCGCACTCTGTTCTTCGACGCGGCCCTGTCGGCTTCGGGCGAACAGAGCTGCGGCAGCTGCCACGACCCGGCCTCGGCCTACGGCCCGCCGAACGACAAGCCGGTGCAGCCGGGCGGGCGCGACGGGCAGGCGCTGGGCTTTCGCGCGACGCCCTCGCTGCGCTACCTGCAGAACGTGCCGCCGTTCACCGAGCACCGCTTCGACGACGACGTCGACGAGAGCGTCGACCAGGGCCCGGCCGGCGGCCACGACTGGGACGGCCGCGCGGCGACGGTGCACGAGCAGTCGGGCCTGGCGCTGCTGTCGCCGAACGAGATGGCCAATGCGAGCCCGGCCGAGGTGGTGGAGCGGCTGCGCCGCGCGCCGTATGCCGGCGAGTTCCGCGCGACCTTCGGCGCCGATGCGCTGGATGCGGTGGAGCCGGCGTTTCAATGGGCGCTGCTGGCGCTGGAGATGTTCCAGCAGGATGCGGCGCAGTTCTACCCCTACAGCAGCAAGTACGACGCGGTGCTGCGCGGCCGCGCGCGCCTGACGCCGCAGGAGGCGCGCGGCCTGGCGCTGTTCAACGACGAGACCAAGGGCAACTGCGCGTCATGCCACCCGAGCGCGATCAGCCCAACGACCGGCGCGTTCCCGGCCTTCACCGACCACGGCCACATCGTGGTCGGCGTGCCGCGCAACCGCGCACTGCCGGCGAATCGCGATGCGGGCTTCCACGACCTCGGGTTGTGCGGGCCGGAGCGGCACGACCTCGCCGACCGGCCCGAGCACTGCGGCGCATTCCGCACGCCGACGCTGCGCAACGTGGCGCTGCGGCAGGCGTTCTTCCACAACGGCGTGCTGCACACGCTGGACGAGGTGATGCAGTTCTACGTGACGCGCGACCTGGAGCCGCAGCGCTGGTATGGCATCGGGGCGGGCGGCCAGGTCGAGCTGTATGACGACCTGCCGGGCGCGCTGAAGGAGAACGTCAACCGCGATCCGCCGTTCGATCGGGTCGCGGGGGACAAGCCGGCGCTCGATGCGCAGGAGATCGCGGATGTGATCGCGTTTCTGAAGACGTTGACGGATGGGTGGCAGGCGGAGTTGTAGCCAGATTGCCTCGTCGCACAGTTTGCTGCCTCGCCACGCTGGCATCCCTTGATCACCATAGTCGCCGATCGGAGAGCACATGAAGCGAGAGCCCGATATCCACTGCCCTCACTGCACCTACCCTCCACAGCCGGAGGATCGCTGGCAGTGCATCCCCAGTTGCGGCACGGTGTGGCACACGTTCTGGACGGGCGGCGTCTGCCCGGGCTGTGGCCATCACTGGCAGAAGACGCAGTGCCCGGCGTGCGGCGAGCTCTCGCCGCACGAAGACTGGTATCACTGTCCAGACGGCATCCCGGGTGGCGAAGAGGAGCGCTCGACCAACCTCACTCCAACGGAGATTTGATCTTGCGGCACCGACTTTCAGCGGCACTCGCACACGCTGTTTGCCTGCTTGTAGAAGTCCTTCGAGGTGGCCGGCCCTGAGTAGACCAGTTCGCCGTTCTTGTTCAACGCAGCACATTTCTGCGTGCAGACTTGCTGCGGGGACGGCTGGTTGCCGGTGAAGCAACTCACCAACACCGACACCCCGACCACTGCAGCGAAGCCGATGGCAATAGCCAGTCCGCGTCGCAGCTCTTTGCTCATTTTCGTCACACGCGACTCCAATCAGTTCACCTGCACGAAGTGCCAAGACGTGCATTGCCGCACCGGCGCTTGACCGGGTACGCTCATGAACGGCCCTTCTGTGTACGGCACCGGAGGCCGGCACATGTTCCCCGCATTCGGGTCAGGCTGCACATAGGGTCCATCGCACACCTTGATCAAGTTCGGCATTGACCACGGATAGTTCACGCCGACATATTCACCCGGAAGGTCTGGCGCCGGATTTGGCATGTTCGTGAATTGATTCATCAGCGACTTGGTCGAGGCCCAGCCCCCGCTCTCCGACATTGTTGGTGGCCCCGTGATCACCGGACCACGCGGATAGTAGATGCCGCGCAGTGCAGGACCACCTCCAAAGCTGGCTTGCAAGCCATTCGGGTCGACGAGGCTCAGCGGATTCCCATCCACATAGGTGTACGTCGAGAAACTTCTTCCAGCCAGCCCGATCGGGTCCGACTGCGGATAGCCGCCTCTCGACGGGTCGTAGCTGCGGAAGTAGTTGTAGAACAGCCCACTCTCCGCATCCGCATACTGCCCCGGGAACCGCAGGTTCTGCGTGAACGCACCCAGCCCGCCAGGATTCGTCTCCGGCGCGGTCGTTCCGAACGGCTCGGCCAGCCAGCGCCAGCGCTTGGCTCCGCTCTGGTCCACCACGATGCGCGGTGCGTTCAGGTGGTCGGCGTGGATGTAGAACACCATCGGCGCAGCGTTCGGATCACTCGCGTTCGCCGGGTCCGGCATGAACATCGCCACCGGGATGTTGTCCAGCCAGACGTATTCGCGCAGCGCCTTGCCGGTCTGGTCGTATTCGCCGAGCAACTGTCCTTCGAGGTCGTACACGAAGATCGCCGTCTCGCCGGTGCTCGTCACCTTGCGGATGCGACGACGCTGCGCGTCGTAGTCGTAGCTGCCGGTCACGCCCGCCTTCGTGATGCTCGCGATCGAGCCGTTCAGGCCGTATGTCGCCGTGTAGCCCGCGCTGTCGCTGGTCGTGTTGCCGGCGTTGTCGTAGCCGAAGCTGCGCGCCGGGTTCGTGATGTTCGTCAGCCGGTTGCTCGTCGCCTCGGTCGTGTAGGTGCTCGGGCTGCCGTTCAGGCTCACGCTGGTGCGGTTGCCGTTCGGGTCGTAGGCGATCGACCAGCTCGATGCGGCCGTCGTGATGCTGGTGAGCCGGCTGTTCTCGTCGTAGCTGAAGCTCTGATCCAGCGTTGGTTGCGCGGTACCGTCACTGGCTAGCAGGTGCGTGAAGCCGCTGATGCGATCGGCCGCGTCGTAGCTCACGTCGCGCAGCGCATTGCCCAGCGGGTAGCGCACGATGCGACCGCTCAAGTCGAACAAGCGCATGTGAGTCACGAGGCCGCTGGTCATGTGCCAGTCCCAGCCGCTCACCGGGCCGAAGGGCTCCCACTTCACGTTGCTGATCAGCGAGACGGGCGTGCTGCCCGCGTCCTTGGCCAGGCTCATGCCGATGAGTTCGCCGACATCGCGCGTGATCACCAGCACCCGGCCTGACGGGTAGGTGATCGTCATCAGGTCGCCGTGCGAGTAGGCGTACTTCACCGTCGTCACGATCGGCTCCGTGTTCGCACCGGCCTTGGCGTTCACCGATTGCACGACTTCGGTGATCCGTCCCCGTGGGTCGTACTTGACACGGGCAAAGCCGGCCGGGTGATCGGTTCGACTCAGACGGCCGATGCTGTAGGTGTAGTCCGGGCCGGTGAGGTCCCAGGTCCAGGTGATGGTCTGGCTCGGCTGACCGCTCTGCGTGTAGACGACGCTGGTCAGCCGGCCTTCGAGGTCATAGGTGTAGGTCTCGGTGACGCCACGGCTGTCGGTGCGGGTCTTCAGGCGACGGGCAGCGTCGTAGGTGATGTTGGTGATGCCGGTGTCCGGGCTGATCAACTGCATCGCATCGCCGAAGCCGTTGCGCGGGTACTGCGTGACCAGGCTGCGCGGGTCGGTCACCTTCGTCGGTCGGCGGCCTCCGTCGTACTCAATCGCGGTCTTGCCGTTCTTCGGATCCGTCAGCTCCTTCACGCGGTACTGCGGGTCATAGCCCACACGCGTTTGAACGTTCAACCCGCCCGGATCACGGGTGATCTTTGTGATGTTTCCTTCGGCGTCGTACTCATACGCACGGACCGGCGTCGGAGACACCGGCGGAGGTGGGATGTCAGCGTGGCAGGGAACAGCAGGCAGAAGCAGGCAGGTCGTGACAGCAAGGACCCCTGCATGGGTCGTCGTGTTCATGGTCGAGTTTTGGCAAGCGGTTGATCGATTCGCGCTGCCACACCCTCTCAAGGGGACTGCCTGGCCCGCGCACTGCGCGCATTGAACCGCCGACCTGAATCGATGGCAAGCGTTGCGTGTGGCCGTCGGCGGCCTGCGACACGCCACCGATTGACGATGACACCCATCGCCAATTTGCGTATCTGCGCGCGCCCGCGCAGATACGAAATCAGTGTGCAGAAACGATGGAGACGTTCCTTTCCGAGGACGACGATCAATCCACAGGCCCCGCCGCCGGAATCGTCAGCAGCAACTCCGACTCGTCCACCAACCTGTAGACCGGGCACTTGCCCGACAGGCGCTCGCTGTTGTCGAGAATGATCTGCACACCCTCGCYGCGCTTGTCCATCATCGCGCTGCGCCCCGTCAGGTCGCGCTCATCGTCGGGCACCACGCACTTGGCCAGCAGGCTGGTGATGGCCTCGTTCCGCGCCGCCTGTCGACAGGGCAGGCTGTCGACCGTCATGGTGTTGGGACTGACGCCCGGCGAATACAACTCCAGGCGGTCCGAGAACATGCGCAACCTGATCTTTGCGCCATGGATCGAATAGTCGCGATGCGCCACGGCGTTCACCAGGGCCTCGAACACGGCGTTCATGTCGTACTGGGGCAGGTCACGCCGCCCCTCGCGCTTGGTCGCCGCGATCCGCATGTTCCTGCGAACGAAGTGACAGGCCGCCAGCACCTGCGCGTCGAGCGGCCCTGCCAGGTCCTTGGCGTCGATCTGATGGTAGGTGCCCTCGCCGGGCGGCAGCACATCGGTGCCGCGGTAGGCAACCGCCCGGATGAACGCGTTGGGCAACCAGCGTCGCGGATCTTCGCTCGCCATCAACACACCGGACACCGTGGGACGCAGCGCCCCATCCGCATCCCCACGGGCCACGGCCAGCTTGTCCAGCAGCACGTCCCGGCTGTCGGCAATGCGTGGACCGACAAAGCGTTGCCACAGCTGCGGGACCAGATCGTCCAGCGT
>NZ_JBFUGN010000205.1:0-7844 GCF_056402895.1 Rhizobacter sp. P3_B12
GCGGTGTATCCGCTGTTCGATGCGGTGCAGCCCGGCTACGTGGTCGCGACCGTCGACCGCGACAGTGGTGTCGGCAGCGGCACGGTGTCCGAAGAGTTCGGCTACCGCGGCTTCAAGGCAGCACACGACGGCCGCGGCCCGCGCGGCTTCCGCGAGGTGCGCAGCCAGCGGCCGGCAGCGGACGGCAGCGTCTTGTCGCAGTCGACGCAGGTCGCGCTGTCATACCCCTACATCGGGCAGCCCGCGCGCACGCAGAGCTGGCGCGGCTCGCTGAACCAGACATCGCCGGTGCTGTTGGCAAGCGAGGCCAACATCTACTGCGATGCCTCGGCGTCGCCCACGGCCGAAGCGGCCGCGACCGTCGCGGCGCCATGCCCGGTGCCGGCCACGGTGCGGCTGCAGCGGCCGTACCTGTTCCAGAGCAGCAAAAGCGCGCGGGAGTTGAACGGCGATGTGCTGCCCGGCACGACCGTGACGACGCGCTACAACGAGAACGGGGACCCGAAGGAGGTGGTGGCCGTGACCACCGGGACGGCCGCGGGGAACGTCGCACAGAGCATCACCGCGACAACGAAGCACGACTACGCCCTCAACAACATCGCGGACGACAACTGGGTGCTGGGTGGCGTGCAGCGCTCGACGCAGGAGCGCAGCGTGCCGAACAGTCTGGCGGCCATCGGTGCGAGTGCCGGCACGGCGCCGAATGCGACCGCGACGCGCGGCACGCCGCCGACGGCCACGCTGAGCGTGCCGGTCTTCACGGCCACGCAGATCGGGCAGAGCAGCGGCRCCACGGCGACGATGAGCAACACCGGCGGCGTGGCGATCAACATCACGATGCCGACCGCCGCGGCGGTGTCGTCGGCGTCGGGCAGCGAGTTCGGCTTCGCGGGCACGACCTGCGGTACGACTTTGGCCGCCAACGCCTCATGCACGGTGAGCGTGACTTTCGCGCCTTCTGCGGCTGGTACGCGCACTGGCGGGTTGAACCTCAACACCGAGCTGGGCGTGAAATCGGCTGTGCTCTCGGGTACAGGCCAGGCACCGTCGGGCAGTCTGTCTGCCCTGGCTTTTGGTGACGTGGCCGTCGGCAGCGCACCGATGCAGGCTTCGACGCTCACCAACACCGGTGTCGGCCCGCTGAGCGTGACGGTGCCGGCTGCTGCCTCGGTCAGTGGCACGGACTTCGGTTTCGTCTCGACGACCTGCGGCAGCTCGCTGCCGGTGGGTGGCACGTGCGCGATCACGGTGCGCTTCCAGCCGACGGCCAATGCGGGGCGCAGCGGTGGCCTGAGCATCGGTACGGGTGCAGGGACTCTGTCTGCTGCGCTCAGTGGCACAGGCCTGCAATCGGTGATCGCGGTGAACGGCAATGGGGCGGCAAGCCTGTCGGCGCAGAAGAGTGGTGCGGCCGGAAGCGGCACGGTCACCTTCACGAACAGCGGCAACCAAGCGGCGACGCTTGCGATGTCGGGCCTCAGCGCGCCGTACTCGGTGAGCCCGGCCAGTTGCGTGGCGCCTGCGGGCGGTAGCTGTGCCGTGACGGTGTCGATGACGACGGCCGGTGCGATCGGCGCGCAAGGCGGCCAGACCCTGACGGCCACCGGTGGAACGACCGGTGCGGTATCCGCCTCGGTGGCGGGCACGCTGTACGGCTCGGCGATCTCGGTCACCGGCAACGGCGCGACCGGCTTGAGTGCCACGAAGGGCGGCAGCGCAGCCTCCGGCACGGTGAGCTTCACCAACAGCGGCAACCAGACGGTGACGCTTTCGATGTCGGGGCTCAGCGGCGCATACAGCGTGGCACCCACCAGCTGCACGGTCGACGTGGGAGGCACGTGTTCGGTGACGGTGTCGATGCGCACAAGCGACAGCATCGGCGCGCAAGGTGCGCAGACGCTGGTGGCGACCGGCGGCACGCTGGGTGCCGCATCGGCCACGGTGTCCGGTACGGTGACGGGCTCGGTCGCGACGCCCACCTTCAGTGGCCTGGCCTTTGGCACGGTGAACCAGAACTCGGCAGCCCCGACGGGACTGATCAACTGGCGCAACGACGGCAACGTGCCGATGACGCTGACGGGGCTGTCCAACCTGCCTGCTGCACTGAGCATCGTCGGCAACGGTTGCGGCAACGTCGCGCCGGGCAATGGCTGCTCGATGAACGTGCAGCTGGCGACTGGCACGCTGACGAACTTCAACCAGACGGTGAGCTCCGTGGGTGCGACGGTGAATGCCTTGATCACGGCCAGCGGCATGGTGCAGACCATTCCCGGTGCGCTGTTCAACCTGAGCACGGCAGCGACGTCGACGACCACGTACACGACGATCACGCTGACGGTGGCGAACCCGTACAGCGCGGCGCAGACGATCACGGCGGTGACCCAGAGCGATGCGGGTTCCGGCGGCACGAGCACCTGCACCGTGGGTGGCAGCGTGGCCGCGTCACCTGGGAGTTGCACGTTCCAGTGGATCTACGACCGATGCACCGCTCGCACGGTGAACTTCAGCGTGAAGAACCCGTTCGGCACGGCGATGACGAGCAAGGCGATCGTGAAGGGGACCTGCCTGTGAAGACCACGCAGATAAACGCGCAAAAGATTGCGCAAGTGCACATGAAGCGGCTGGCCCGGTTGGTGGTGTTCGCGGGCGCCGCTTGGGTGCAAGCGATGGCGCATGCGCAAGTCCAGCCACCCATTGACCCGTTCCATTACACGAAGACGGTGAGCACCACCTACCGCCCCGATGGCTTGGTGGAAACCGAGAAGGTCGAGCCCGACGACCCCAAGCTGTGCGTGCTGACAACCTACGGCTACGACCCGGCGGGCAACCGCATCAGCACGCGGCAGGAGAACTGCCCGGGCGCGAGCGGCGAGGCGCTCTTCACGGCGCGCACCAGCACGACCACGTATGCCGCGCAGACGGTGACGATCGCCGGCCAGAGCATCAAGGTGCCTGCAGGCAGCCTGCCGAGCGAGCGCAAGAACGCGCTGCTGCACGGTGAAACGCAGACGGTAGATCCCCGCTTCGGCACGGTGCTGAGCAAGACCGGGCCGAACGGGCTGACCACGCGCTGGGAATATGACGACCTGGGTCGCGCGACGCGAGAGATCCGTGCCGACAGCACGCGGTCGATCACGGCGTACTGCTACATCGCGGGCCGCGTCGACACCGCCACGAACAGCCCGACRTGCCCGAGCCCCGGYGCGGYSGAGATCCCGGCYGATGCGGTGAAGTTCGTGCACGCGGAGCCRCGCGATGCGAGCGGYKCSGARGGCGTCAAGAACGGCCCGTTCACCCGCAARTAYATCGACCGCGCGGGCCGGGTGCTTCGCCAGATCACCGAGGCGTTCGACGGCGCCACGCAACCCGGCGGCACSAACCGCCTGATCGCCACCGACACCGAGTACGGCGACCTGGGGCAGGTGMTGCTGCAGACGCAGCCGTATTTCCTGGACAGCGGCTCGTCGACCAGCGGCGGCAGCGCCGACGTGGGGCTCTCGCGCTCGGAGTACGACGCATTGGGCCGGGTGGTCCGCACCTACACGGCCGACCCCCAGGGCAACCAGCCGAGCGTGGGCTTCAGCAACCGGGGCAGCCGCCGGGCGCGGTTGTCGGCCGTGGTCTACGGCGCGCTGCAGACGACCACCATCGACGACCAGGGGCACACCCGGCTCGAGGAGCGCAACGTGGAGGGCCGCCCGATCCGCATCACCGATGCGCAGGGCGCGCAGCTCGTGCACCAGCACGACGCGTTCGGCAACCTTGTCACGACGAAGGACGCGCTTCAGAACAGCGTGCAGATCGCGTACGACATCCGGGGTCGCAAGCTCAAGCTGACCGACCCAGACGCCGGGGTGCTCGAGTACCACTATGACGCCTTGGGTCAGGCGGTGTGGCAGCAGAACCCGCTGCAGCAGCAGCGCGGCAGCTCGACGACGATGAAGTACGACGAGCTGGGGCGGATGACGCTGCGCATCGAGCCGGAGTACCGCAGCACCTGGAGCTACGACAGCTGCGCGATGGGCATCGGCAAGCTGTGCGCGACCAGCGCCAGCACCGAGATGAGCCAGCAGTGGGTGTACGACAGCCTGGGGCGGCTGGTCAGCAACCGCACGACCGTGGCGAACGGGCCGAGTTTTGCGAGCGCGCTGAGCTATGACGCGAACGGCCGGCAGATGACGCAGACCTGGCCGACCGGGTTGACGGTGAACTACGGCTACACGCMGAAGGGSTTYCTCGGCASKGTGTCGCTGGCGACGGCGGTGACGGTGAACCCGCTACCGAGCACCCCGGGCGGCACRCCGGGCGCGAGCGCTACGCTGCCGGCCGGCACGGTGCTGTGGCAGGGGCTGGCTTACAACGCGTGGGACGGCCTGGAGCAACAGAAGTACAGCAACGCGGTGGTGAGCAGGTCCGGCTACGAAGCATCGACGGGYCGCGCCAGCAGCTTGACGACGGGCAAGGGCAACTCCACCGACGTGCTGAACCATGGCTACGTGTGGGACAGCCTGGGCCGGTTGACGAATCGCAACGATGCGAACGGAGATGGTGCGACCGGCGCAGTGACGGAGAACTTCGAGCACGACGCGCTCGGCCGTCTGCAGCGCTACACGGTGGCTGCTCCCGCGATCAGCGGCCTCGTGCGAACGGTGAGCCTGCAATACAACGCGCTGGGCAGCATCCTCTACAAGAGCGATGTGGGGGTGTATGGCTACGGCGCGCAGGGCGCCAACGCGGTACGGCCTCATGCGGTGCAGAGCATCGAAGGCGCGGCCGCCAACACCTACGGCTTCGACGCGAATGGGAACATCGCCAGCGCAAGCTCAGGCAAGTACCGCGGGATCACGTACACGGGCTTCAACCTGCCGGACAGCCAAGCCGGCGTGCAAGGACCTGCAGGCGGCCCGAGCTACGTGTGGAGCTACGACGAGGACCACGCCCGCATCCGCGAGGTGCGGACGATCCCGAGTGGCGCCAACGCAGGCACGCGAACGACGTGGTACCTGCATCCGGACAACACCGGCGGACTGGCCTTCGAGAGCGAGGTCAATGCGCCCACGAGCCCGAGTGCAGCCAACCCCGCGGTCACGAGCAACCGTCACTACCTGAGCGCCGGCGACCAGAGTCTCGGRGTGCTGGTCACAACTGGCGCGCTGCCGGCCCTGGGCGCCACGCAAACAGCACCGACAACGCAATCCAGCCTGACCGTGGTGAAGCTGGAGTATTGGCACAAGGATCACCTGGGCAGCATCGCGGCGACGACGGACCACAACGGCGATGTGACGGCGCGCGATGCATACGACCCGTTCGGCAAGCGGCGCTTCGCCAATGGCAACTACGACGCCGCCGGCACGCTGGTGATCGACTGGAGCCCCGCCGTCAACAGCGGCACCGATCGCGGCTTCACCGGCCACGAGCAGCTCGACGACATCGGGCTCACGCACATGAACGGGCGCATGTACGACGCATCGATCGGGCGGTTCCTGTCGGTGGACAGAGCGGTGACGCAGCCCTATGAACTGCAGAGCTACAACCGCTACAGCTATGTGGAGAACCGGCCGCTGAACGGTACGGATCCGAGCGGATGGAATCCGCTGACGCAGGACAAGACGAGTTGGCCGAGGCCTTTGCCGGACCCCGAGCAGCATCCGTCGCAGCCGCAGCCGCAGCCGCAGCCGAAGCCGAAGCCGAAGCCACAGGAATTGGAGGAAGTGAAAATCACTGGCAGTGGAGCTGTGAATCCCGGCTGCACAGGTGCGTGCTTGACCCTTCTCCGGGCGGAGATGGACAAATACAACAAACGAATGCTCCCGGGCGGMTATGTGCGGTCACTGATGGGCGGCTCGCTGGTCATGCAGGCGCCCAAAGCCCAGGTTGTACGCATCCCAGGTGTTGGGCCGACGATCTACGCGATCTTCGCGGGAACAACGCTGGTGCTCGTCCAACAAGCGACTGAGATTCCTGGAAGCAATACGATGGCCGGGCCGTATGCGTTCATGCAGCAGGCGGCAGGCGGGTTGTCGACTGACGCAAATAGCGCAACTGAGGCACAGCCAGTTGCGCAAGCAAGGACGGATTCTCAAGGCCGCCGTCTGTACGGGCCGTATTTCCGCCATGAGCAGACTCGCGCAGAAGCCGATGCAATAGTTCTCTCTGGGGAGCTGTGGGGAGGATCACCATACAACTATGGTGCTACTCCGGCTGTAATGGCGTATACGCAACCCATGCTCGGCAGCTCGGGGCAACCAGCTCTGAATATGGTGATGTTCTGGACACCTGTGAAGCCGCAAACGGAGAGTATAGTTGGCGCGGCTTGGTACCTTGGGCTAACGCCGGGCGTATTCGAGGCGCCCAATGGGAAGGCCGCGATTCCTGTAATGGCAACGCATGGACCATGATATGACTCACGAAATATTAACGTGGCTTTCTCCTGTCGAAGAACTTCCACTTCGCCCCTACAGGGAGGTGGCCTTTTTCAGGGGTGATATACGCGAGCTTTTGCGGCTCTGTGGGCGACCGACCCCAGAAATCCGTCGTAATGATTTAGGTGAATACTTCGTGGCGTGTCTTTTTATTGGTGATGTGCCCATGCAGTTGGTAGGTTTGGTGCCGTTCGCTGAGCAGGAGTTTGCGGTGGTTGCTGATCCTGCAGAATCGCAAAAGGCGAGAACTGGTGTGATCAATCTTCTTTCAAAGATTGGTTACGCTGTTGATGAATATATACCCGACTCTTGATGCAGTTCGGCGCGTCAGAATTCGTCGGACCTGAGTGCCCCAGTCGGCCCGCTATACTCGACGCTCCGCATGAATCCCGACGCACAACAACTCTGGCGCGCACCGCGCTGGGCGCTGGCCGCGCTGCTTGCGTGCCTCGGCATGCTCGGTCCCTTCTCGATCGACACCTACCTGCCGGCCTTCACCGGCATCGCGCAGTCGATCGGCGCGACACCGGTCGAGATGCAGCAGACGCTGTCGGCCTACCTGTTCGGCTTTGCGGTGATGAACCTGTTCCACGGTGCGCTGTCCGACAGCCTCGGGCGCCGCCCGGTCGTGCTGTGGGGCATCGCGGTGTTCACGCTCGCGTCGGCCGGCTGCGCGCTGTCGCAGCACATCGGCGCGCTGGTGTTCTTCCGCGCGCTGCAGGGCATGTCGGCCGGGGCCGGCATCGTCGTCTCGCGGGCGGTGATCCGCGACATGTTTCCGCCGGCCGATGCGCAGCGCGTGATGTCGCAGGTCACCATCTACTTCGGCATCGCACCGGCCATCGCGCCGATGGTCGGCGGCTTCCTGTTCGTGCACGTCGGCTGGCATGCGATCTTCTGGTTCCTCACCGCCATCGGCGTCGCGCTGTGGATCGGCAACTGGCGGCTGCTGCCCGAGACGCTGCATGCCTCGCAGAAGCAGCCGTTCAACGTGCGACACCTGATGCGCGGCTACTGGCAGCTCGGCTCGAACCCGCGCTTCCTGATGCTGGCGCTGGCCAGCGGCATCCCGTTCAACGGCATGTTCCTGTACGTGCTGTCGGCGCCGGTCTTCCTCGGCGACCACCTGCAGCTGCAGCCCGGCCAGTTCTTCTGGTTCTTCCTGATCACCATCAGCGGGATCATGGGCGGCGCCTGGTTCTCGGGGCGGCTGGCCGGCAGGATCAAGCCGCACCACCAGATCCGCCATGGCTTCGTGATCATGCTGGTGGTGTCGGTCGTCAACCTCGCGCTGAACCTGCTGTTCGTGCCGCAGGCCTGGTGGGCGCTGCTGCCGATCGGCATCTTCGCATTCGGTTGGGCGCTGATGGTGCCGGTGGTCACGCTGATGACGCTCGACCTGGTGCCGGAGCGGCGCGGCAT
>NZ_JBFUGN010000206.1:0-7838 GCF_056402895.1 Rhizobacter sp. P3_B12
AGGCGGCAGCGCCGTGGTGGCAGGGCCGCGGCCAGTGGGCGGCGGCGCTCGCGATCTTCGCGCTCGGCGGCTTGATCGGCGCCGGCGCGATGTGGCGGGTGCAGCCGGCGCGCGCAGTCGTGGCCCAGGCACCGGCCGGCGGCTGGGTGCAGCGCGCGGCGTTGGCCCACAGCGTCTACGTGCCGGAGCAGCGCCACCCGGTCGAGGTGGCGGTGGCCGGCAAGACGGCCGAGGAAAGCCGCGCCCAGGAGGAGCACCTGTCGCGCTGGCTGACGCGGCGCCTGAACGTGCCGGTCAAGCTGTTCGACCTGCGCGAGCAGGGCTACGAGCTGGTCGGCGGGCGGCTGCTGCCCGACGGCGCCGGGGCCGGGCCCGGTGCGCAGCTGATGTACCAGGCCACCGGCGGCACGGCCCGCGTCACCGTCTACCTGCGCAAGCCCGATGAGGCCGCACCGGCCGCGTTCCGCTTCGAGCGCGACGGCGACGTGAACCTCTTCTACTGGGTCGAGGCCGGCACCGGCTACGCGCTGGCCGGCAGCCTGCCGCGCGAGCAGCTGCTGGCGCTGGCCGAGGCGATCTACCGGCAGCAGCCGCTGCCCGCTTCCGCACCGAAGTGACTCCCTAGAATCGGGCCCATGTCCGATTCCGCTTCCGTGCAGCCCGCGCTGCCGTCCTCCCGGGCGGCCGTCGCCTTCCGGCTGCTGGTCGTCAGCGTGCTCGGCTTCGCGTCCGGCCTGCCGCTCGCGCTGACCGGCCAGGCGATGCAGGCCTGGCTCAGCGTCGAGGGCATCGACATGGCGACCATCGGCTTCCTCAGCCTGGTCGGCCTGCCCTACACCTTCAAGTTCCTGTGGGCGCCGCTGATGGACCGCTTCGAGCTGCCCTGGCTCGGCCGGCGCCGCGGCTGGCTGGTGCTGACGCAGCTGGCGCTGGCCGGCGCGCTGCTGCTGATGGCCACCACCTCGCCCGGCAGCGCGACGCGCAGCTTCGCGCTGCTGGCGGTGCTGGTCGCCTTCGTGTCGGCCTCGCAGGACGTGGTCGTCGACGCCTACCGCACCGACCTGCTGCCCGCCCGCGAGCGCGGCCTGGGCTCGTCGCTCTACGTGCTCGGCTACCGGCTCGCGATGATCCTGTCGGGCGGYGTCGCGCTGATCTGGGTCGATCCGACACAGGGCGGCGGCTGGTCCTGGCCCGACGTCTACCGCGTGATGGCCGGGCTGATGGTCGGCGCCGCGGTGCTGTCGGCGGTCGCGCTGCCGCGGCTGCCGCTGACGCTGCGGCCGTCGTCGGTCGCGCGGCAGGACGTGATCGGCTTCGGCGCGGTGCTGTGCGCGGTCGCGCTCGGCTTCGTGCTGAGCGAGCGCTTCGGGCCGCCGATCGCCGCGGCCGTGCTGTCGCCCTGGTGGGCCGGCAGCAGCCTGCCGGCCGCGCTGCAGCAGCGCTGGACCGAGCTGCTCGCGCTGCTGCTGGGCATCGCGTTCACGCTGCCGCTGGCCGCGTGGGCGGCGCGCGCGGCGCGCTTCGAGACGCTGCTCGGCGGGCTGCGCAGCTACTTCGTGCAGCCGGGCGCCGGCGCCTTCCTCGCGTTCATCGTGCTCTACAAGCTGGGCGATGCGTTCGCCGGCTCGCTGATGACGCCGTTCCTGCTGAAGGCGATGCAGTTCGGCCCGGCCGAGGTCGGCGTCGCGAACAAGCTGATCGGCCTGTGGCTGACGATCGGCGGCGCGCTGCTCGGCGGCGCGCTGATGCTCAAGCTCGGGCTGTGGCGCGCGCTGCTGCTGTTCGGCGTGCTGCAGATGCTCAGCAACCTCGGCTTCTGGTGGCTCGCCGGCCACGGCCACGGGCTGCTGCCGGGGGTCACGATCCCGGCCTTCGACTGGACCATCGTCTGGCTGAAGCAGGCGACGCCGGTCGACGGCGGGCTGCTGATGGTGATCGCGCTCGAGAACATCACCGGCGGCATGGGCACGACCGCGTTCGTCGCGTTCCTGATGAGCCTGTGCAACCAGCGCTTCACCGCGACGCAGTACGCGCTGCTGAGCGCGTTCGCGTCGGTCGGCCGCGTCTGGGTCGGCCCGGTGGCCGGCGTCACCGCCGAGACCATCGGCTGGCCGACCTTCTTCCTGCTGTCCACCGTGCTCGCGCTGCCGGCCTTGCTGATGCTCGTGTGGCTGCGCGCGCCGGTGCAGGCGCTCGAGGTCGATCCGACACAGCTTCCCGTCGATGATTGAGTCCGGGAACCGCAACCCCATCTGCCAGTCTGAACCTGCCATGAACCACGACGCCGACCTCCCCCTGATCACCTGCGGCTGCGCCTTCCATGCCCGCCGCCGCTTCGCCGCGACGCTGGCCGCCGCCGGCGCGACGCTGGCCGTGCCGGCCTGGGCGCGCGACGGCGTCGACGTGGGCGGCGAATCGCGCTTCACGAAGCTGGTGTCGGCCGACCAGATCGAGCAGGCTGCCGCGCAGCAATACGCGCAGCTGAAGCAGCAGGCCGCGCAGCAGCGCGCGCTCGGCCCCGACAGCCACCCGCAGGTGGTGCGGCTGCGCGCGATCTCGCAGCGCATCATCCCGTTCAGTTCCGAGTGGAACGAGCGGGCGAACCGCTGGAAATGGGAGGTCATCCTGATCGGCTCGAAGCAGGTCAACGCGTTCTGCATGCCCGGCGGCAAGATCGCGTTCTACACCGGCATCCTCGAGCAGCTGCAGCTGACCGACGACGAGGTCGCGATGGTGATGGGCCACGAGGTCGCGCACGCGTTGCGCGAACACGCCCGCGAACGCATGGGCAAGAACCTGGCGACGCAAGGGGCGATCGGGCTCGGCGCCGCGATCCTCGGGCTCGGCAGCATCGGCCGCTCGGTGGCCGACATGGGCGGCCAGCTGCTGACGCTGAAGTTCGGTCGCGAGGACGAATCCGAGGCCGACCTCGTCGGCATGGAACTGGCCGCGCGCGCCGGCTACGACCCGCGGGCCGGCGTCAGCCTGTGGAACAAGATGGCGCAGGCCAGCAAGGGTGCGCCGCCGCAGTTCCTGTCGACCCACCCGTCGGGGCCGACCCGCATCCGCGACATCGAGGCCAACCTGCCGCGCGTCGAGGGGCTGTATGCGAAGGCCGCGAAGCCGGCGCAGCGCTTCGAGCCGCCCGCCAAGAAACAACCCTAGATCGCCAGCGGATCCACGTCCAGCGCCCAGCGCAGCACGCCCTTGTGCTCGCTGCGCAGCGACGGCAGGCTCGCCACCCAGGCGCTCAGCACCCGCTGCAGCACCCCGCGCGACGGCCCCTCCATCAGCATCTGCATGCGCTCGACGTTCGCGACGCGGGCGATGCTGGTCGGCACCGGCGGGTAGATCAGCAGCTGGTCGGCGCCTTCGAACCGGTTCGCGAGGTCGGCCGCCGCCTGCAGGAAATCGCGCGCCGCCTGCGCGGTGCGCGCCTCGGCCCGCAGCAGCGCGAGGTGCGTGAACGGCGGCAGCCCCGCCATCTCGCGCTCCTTCAGCTGCTGCGCCGCGAAGGCCGCGTAGTCGTGCGTGCGCAGCGCCTGGTACAGCGCATGCTGCGGGTGCCAGGTCTGCACCCACATCTCGCTCGCGCCCGATTGCGCCGCATCGCGCCCGGCCCGCCCTGCCGCCTGCATCAGCAGCGAGAACACCCGCTCCGGCGCCCGGAAATCGCTGCTGAACAGCGCGCTGTCGGGGTCGACCGCCGCCACCAGCGTGATGCGCCGGAAATCGTGCCCCTTGGCCACCATCTGCGTGCCGACCAGCACGTCGACGTTGCCGTCGTGCACCGCCGACAGTTGCGCCTCGAGCGATCCCTTCAGCTTCGTCGAGTCGGCATCGATGCGCACGATGCGCGCGCCGGGCAAGGCCTGCGCGAGCTGCTCCTCGAGCCGCTCGGTGCCGCGGCCCATCGGCGCGATGTCGAGGTTGCCGCAATCGGGGCAGGCGCGCGGCACCGGCTGCGTCAGGCTGCAGTGGTGGCAGCGCAGCGTGCGGTCGACGCGATGGAACACGCGGAAGGCGCTGCAGTTCGGGCAGCCGCTCTTCCAGCCGCATTCGCCGCAGTGCAGCACCGGCGCATAGCCGCGCCGGTTCAGGAACAGCATGCTCTGCTCGCCGCGCTCGAGCCGCTTGCCGAGCGCCGCCACCAGCTGCGGCGACAGCGCGGTGCTGATGCCCTTGATCTTGGGCAGCAGGTTCATGTCGACCAGCCGCACCGCCGGCAGCGTGCCGCCGCCGATGCGCTGGCCCATCGTCAGCCGCACGTAGCGGCCCTGGTCGGCGCGCTGCCAGCTCTCGATCGACGGCGTGGCCGAGCCGAGCACCACGCAGGCGCCTTCGAGCTTGCCGCGGTACACCGCGAGRTCGCGCGCCGAATAGCGCGCGCCTTCCTGCTGCTTGTAGGACGGGTCGTGCTCCTCGTCGACGACGATCAGCCCGAGGCGCGGCAGCGGCGCGAACACCGCGAGCCGCGTGCCCAGCACCAGGTCGGCCAGCCCGAGGTGCGCCGCGAGCCAGTGCTTGAGCCGCTGCGCCGGTGTCAGGCCGCTGTGCAGCGAGACGATGCGCCGCGGCACCGGCCCGCTGCCGAAGCGCTCGGCGAAGCGGGCCTCGAGCTGCGGCGTCAGGTTGATCTCGGGCACCAGCACCAGCACCTGCTGGCCGGCGGCGAGCGCCCGCTCCGCGGCACGCAGGTAGACCTCGGTCTTGCCGCTGCCGGTCAGGCCGTGCAACAGCACGACCGGCGCCGCGCCCGGCGTGTGCAGCACCTGCAGCTGCTCGAGCACCGCGGCCTGGTCGGCGTTCAGCTCGGGCGCGGCCGGCGCGGCGGCCGCCGGCGCGGGTTCCGCGGCCATCGCCTTGCGCAGGCGCGCGACGCGGTTCGCGAGCTGGTCGTTGTCGAGCTTGCGCAACTCGGGCGGCAGCACCGCCAGCGCCATCTCGCCGACGCTGCGCTGGTAGTACGCCGCCGCGAAGCCGACCAGCTCGCACCAGCGGGTGCTCAGCGGCGGCAAGGCGTCCAGCACCTGCGCGATCGGCTTCAGCGCCAGCGTCGGCTCGCTGCTCGCCTCGCCCGGCCAGACGATGCCGGGCACCTCGCGCCGGCCCAGCGGCACGCGCACCAACGTCCCCGGCGAGAGCGGGCGCTCGCTTGTGTAGTCGAGTGTGCCCTGCAATCCGCTGTGCTGCGGGGTCTCGACCGCCACCGGCAAGGCGGTGGCCAGCTCGGCGGCCAGCGGGGGCGAGTTATCGGTCAAAGCTAGAGGGCCCCTCAGAAAATCCGTCTAAGTCGCTGATACACAAAGCGTTTTGGAGCTTTCCCCGCGTTCTGTGGATAACTTTGTGGGAAACCTGCAGAGAGCTGCGCTAAGTTCTTGATCTGCTTGGCCTCCGCTTGCGTTGCTCACTTTAGCGGCAGTTTTCAGACCCAATGAAATCAACGACTTAGCGCGTGCACCACGATCTGGCAGTCGCCTTCGTTGACGCAAGAGCGGCCATTCGTCACATTCAGCGTTTTGGGGATAAGTCAAGCACTGTGCAAACGTACCTGGGGAAATCACTCCCCCCAGAAGACCGGGGCTTTGTAACCGCGATTCAGCGCCGCGAGGCCTCGTGCACCGCGTCGACCAGCACCGACACGTGCTCCGGCGGCGTGTGCTGGCTGATGCCGTGGCCCAGGTTGAAGATGTGGCCGGTGCGGTCGCTGCCATAGCTCTGCAGCGTGCGCTCCACCTCGGCGCGGATCTGCGTCGGCGGCGCGAACAGCACGTTCGGGTCGAGGTTGCCCTGCAGCGCGACGCGGCCGCCGATGCGCTGGCGCGCCTGGCCGAGGTTGACGGTCCAGTCGAGGCCGACCACGTCGGCGCCGCTGCCGGCGATCTCCTCGAGCCACGGGCCGCCGCCCTTCGTGAACACGATGTGCGGGATGCGCTGGCCGTCGTGCTCCTTCTTCAGCTGGCTGAGCACGCGCTGCGTGTAGGCCAGGCTGAAGGCCTGGAACGCGCCGTCGGCCAGCACGCCGCCCCAGCTGTCGAAAATCATCACCGCCTGCGCGCCGGCCTCGATCTGCGTGTTCAGGTACAGCGCGACCGCATCGGCATTGATCGAGAGCATGCGGTGCATCAGGTCGGGGCGGCTGTACAGCATCGTCTTCACGAGGCGGTAGTCGTCGGAGCCGGCGCCCTCCACCATGTAGCAGGCGAGCGTCCACGGGCTGCCCGAGAAGCCGATCAGCGGCACGCGGCCGTTCAGCGCGCGGCGGATCGACGTGACCGCGTCGAACACGTAGCGCAGCTTGTCCATGTCGGGCACGGCCAGCTGGTCGACGGCGGCCTCGTCGCGCACCGGCGAGGCGAACTTCGGCCCCTCGCCGAGCGCGAAGCTCAGGCCCAGACCCATCGCGTCCGGGATGGTCAGGATATCGCTGAACAGGATGGCTGCATCCAGCGCATAKCGTTCGAGCGGCTGCAGCGTGACCTCGGTGGCGTAGTCGGTGTTGGTGGCGAGGCCCATGAAGCTGCCGGCCTTGGCGCGCGTGGCGCGGTACTCCGGCAGGTAGCGGCCGGCCTGGCGCATCAGCCAGACGGGCGTGTGGTCGGTGGGCTGGCGCAGGCACGCGCGCAGGAAGGTGTCGTTCTGGAGGGCGGCGTACATCGGCGAATTATCGCGCCCATAATTTGCGGTCCAACGACGGAGGTCCCCATGCTCGCATCGAATGTCCTGCAGACGGTCGGCAACACGCCGCACATCCGCATCAACCGCCTGTTCGGCGGCACGCACCAGGTCTATGTGAAGAGCGAGCGCTCCAACCCGGGCGGCTCCATCAAGGACCGCATCGCGCTCGCGATGGTCGAGGCGGCCGAGGCGAGCGGCGCGCTGAAGCCGGGCAGCACGATCATCGAGCCGACCTCGGGCAACACTGGCGTGGGCCTCGCGATGGTCGCCGCGGTGAAGGGCTACAAGCTGGTGCTGGTGATGCCCGAGAGCATGAGCGTCGAGCGCCGCCGCCTGATCCTGGCCTATGGCGCGACCTTCGTGCTGACGCCGCGCGAGAAGGGCATGAACGGCTCGATCGCGCGCGCCAACGAGCTGGTGGCCGAGACGCCCGGCGCCTGGATGCCGCAGCAGTTCGACAACCCGGCCAACATCGACATCCACGTGCGCACCACCGCCGAGGAGATCGCCGCCGATTTCCCGAGCGGCATCGACGCGCTGATCACCGGCGTGGGCACCGGCGGCCACATCACCGGCTGCGCGAAGGTGCTGAAGGCGCGCTGGCCGAAGCTGAAGGTGTTCGCGGTCGAGCCGACGCTGTCGCCGGTGATCAGCGGCGGCAAGCCGGGCCCGCACCCGATCCAGGGCATCGGTGCCGGCTTCATCCCGAAGAACCTGCACGTCGACCTGCTGGACGGCGTGATCCAGGTCGACCCCGAGGCCGCGAAGGAGATGGCCCGCCGCGCCGCCCGCGAGGAAGGCCTGCTGGTGGGCATCTCGTCGGGCGCGACGCTGGCCGCGATCGCGCAGAAGCTGCCCGAGCTGGCGGCCGGCGCGACGGTGCTCGGCTTCAACTACGACACCGGCGAGCGCTACCTGTCGATCGAAGGCTTCCTGCCGACCGAATGAAGCCGCGCATCCTGATCGTCGAGGACGAACCCGGCATCGCCGACACGCTGCAGTACGCGCTGCGCACCGACGGCTTCGAGCCGGCCTGGGTCGCGACCGGTGAAGAGGCGGTCGCGCAGGTGCAGGCCCAGCCACCGGCATTGGTGATCCTCGATGTCGGCCTGCCCGACGCGAGCGGCTTCGAGGTGTTCAAGCGCATCCGCGCGCTGGCC
>NZ_JBFUGN010000207.1:0-7821 GCF_056402895.1 Rhizobacter sp. P3_B12
CCTTGCGGGCCTCGGCCAGCTTGGCCTCGTCGCGGGCGCAGATCAGCGTGATCGCGCCGGCCTCGGCGAACTTGATCGCCGCCGCGAGGCCGATGCCCGACGAGCCGCCGGTCACCAGCACCACCTTGCCGCCCACCGTGCCGCGCAGCGAGCGGTCGATCAGCAGCGCCGGGTCGAGGTGGCGCTCCCAGTAGTCCCACAGCCGCCACGCATAGTCGCGCAGGTCGGGGCAGGCGATGCCCGAGCCCTTCAGCGCCGCCAGCGTGTCGCGGCAGTCGAAGCGCGTCGGGTAGTTGATGAAGGTGAAGATGTCCTCCGGCAGCCCGAGGTCCTTCATCACCGCGGCGCGCACGCGGCGCACCGGCGCAAGCGCCATCAGCCCCTTCTTGACGCTGCGCGGAATGAAGCCCAGCAGCGCGGCATTGATGAACAGGTTCATCTTCGGCGCGTGCGCGGCCTTGCTGAAGATGTCGAGCACGTCGCCGACGCGGTAGCCCTGCGGGTCGACGAGGTGGAAGCATTTCCGGTCGAGCTCGGCCTTCGCGTGGCTGATGTGGTCGAGCGCCGCGACGACGAAGTCGACCGGCACGATGTTGACGCGGCCGCCCTCGAGGCCGACGCTCGGCATCCATGGCGGCAGGATCTGCCGCATGCGCTGGATCAGCTTGAAGAAGTAGTACGGCCCGTCGATCTTGTCCATCTCGCCGGTCTGCGAATCGCCGGCCACCATCGCCGGGCGGTAGACCGTCCACGGGATCTTGCACTCCTTGCGCACGATCTTCTCGCTCTCGTGCTTGGTCATGAAGTACGGGTGGTCGAGGCCTTCGGCCTCGTCGAACATGTCCTCGCGGAACACGCCCTCGTACAGGCCGGCGGCGGCGATCGAGCTGACGTGGTGCAGGTGGCCGGCATCGATCGCGCGGACGAACTCGACGACGTTGCGCGTGCCTTCGACATTCACGCGCACCTGGCTTTCCTCGTCGGCCGCCAGGTCGTAGACCGCGGCGAGGTGGTAGGCGTGGTCGATCGTGCCCTTCAGGGCCTTCAGCGCGTCGGTCGAGACGCCGAGCTTCTTCGCGGTGAGGTCGCCGTAGACCGGAATGGCGCGCGCCTTCGAGACGCCCCAGTACTGCAGCAGCTCGTCGACCTTGCCTTCACTCTCCGGCCGCAGCAGGAAATGGACGGTCGCGCCGCGGCGCTGCAGCAGGGTCTTGACGAGACGCTTGCCGATGAAGCCGGTGGCGCCGGTGACGAAATACTGCATGCAGTCCTCCTGGGAACGGTCGGGTTGGTTTGGTTTGATTCTTGACCAAACACGCCTGCGCGCCGCTGCGCGATTACCCGAGCCCRCCACCGATGCCGCATAGAGGCTGCGCCCTAGAGAAAGCCGGTGCCGCGTGCGAGGTGCCCTCCTATAGTGGCGCGGCGACGTTCACGTCATCGACTCTCAACAACCCACAGAGGAACCCATGGTCAAGAAACTGCAGAAGATGGCCGAGAAGAAGAGCGCTTCGGCGGCCGGCCTGCTCGACAGCGCATTCGCCGGCACGGTGAAGGATTCGGCGCAGCAGATCTGGCTGGCCGGCCTCGGCGCCTTCTCGAAGGCCCAGGAAGAAGGCGGCAAGGTGTTCGACGCGCTGGTCAAGGAAGGTGTCAGCCTGCAGCGCAAGACCCAGGCGGTGGCCGAGGAGAAGATCGGCGAGGTCACGAACAAGATGAGCGGCATGGCCGGCGACGTGAGCGCCAAGGCCGGCCAGCACTGGGACAAGCTGGAAACGATCTTCGAGGAACGCACCGCGAAAGCGCTGGCCAAGCTGGGCGTGCCGAGCGCCAAGGATGTCGCCGCGCTGACGAAGCGCATCGACGAACTGAGCGCGAAGGTCGCGGGACTGAATGGCAGCGCGCCCGCCAAGGTGGCACGCAAGTCCGCGTCAAAGGCCCCCGTGAAGGCACCGACCAAGACGCCCGCCAAACGGGCCGCACGCAAGGCCGCCTGAGCGGGGTCAGCCCAGCGGACGCCGCGGAACCGGCTCCGCCGGGCCGCTGGCGGCGCCCCCTTGAGGGGGAAGGCGCGCAGCGCCTCCGGGGGTGGTCAACTTTCTACCTCCGGGGGTGGTCAACTTCTGCGGTGGTCAACGCTTCATGTCTTCCCACTCGCGCTCGACTTCCATGAAGGTCGTGACGCTCGCTTCGCGCACCTGCACATGCGTGGTGTCGCCGAAGTCGGCCTGCCGCGTGCCGGCGCTGATGCGCGTGCGCGCCAGCGTGCCCGAGGCGCGCGCGCGCAGCAGCGTCAGGCCGCGCGCCGACCAGTCCATCACCAGCGTGTCGAGCTGGGCCATCGCCTTGCGCAGCAGTTCGGCCGGCAGGTCCTCGAAGGCCTTCATGCCCTTGGTCTTCAGCGCGCGCTCCAGCATGTTGAGGTGCACCAGCACGCTGCGCGAGCGCGGATCGCGGTCGAGCACCGCGCCCAGTTCGAGGCGCATCGCCTGCACGTCGGCGGTGTCCGACGGCGTCATCTTCGGGCCGTCCATCGTGGTGTCGCCGAAGCGGGTCGCGGGATCGTCGAGCACGAGCTTGAAATCCAGGCCCTGACGCTTCAGCCGCACAGGCCGGCGGAACAATCGCTTCAGCCAGCGCACCGGGTTCTTCAGGAACGCATTCGGGTCCGCGGCCGGCTTACTCGCCTTGCCGGCCGCGCCGGACTTGGCCGCCTTGCTTCCCTTGGTGTCTTTGGCGGCCGTGGCCGCTGGCGTCGCAGCCGACGCCTTCATCGGCCGGGCCACTGCGGCAGCAGGCTTGCCTGCCGGTTTGGCCGCACCCTTGGCCGACCCCTTCGCAGCGGCGGGCTTGGTGTCGGGCTTGGATTGGGTCGGAAACTTCATGCTTTGCCTTGTCAGCCCGCGGGCTCAGCGACGATCGTGCCACGAGGGGCCATGGCGCCGTCATCGCAATTTGCCGCCAATTGCTGCCGGCCGGCAATCCATCACGCTTTGATTTCGCACCAATGGGGTGCCTGATGTACCACCCATCATCCCGCAAACCAGCCCGGGAACAGCCACACCATCCCCGCCGTCATCACCAGGTAGCGTGCGAACTTGCCGATCGCCATGAATCCGACGCAGGGCCAGAACGGCAGCTTGAGCCAGCCGGCCACCGCGCACAGCGGATCGCCGACGATCGGCAGCCATGACAACAGGCAGGCCTTCGCGCCGAAGCGCTGCAGCCAGCGCAGCACGCGCACCTCGTGCGGCTTGTGCTTCACGTGTTCGTAGGCCTTCTCGGCGCCGTAGCCCATCCACCAGGTGATCGCGCCGCCCAGCGTGTTGCCGACGGTCGCCACCAGCACGGCCGGCCAGAACAGGCTGGTGTTGGCGCTCACGACGGCCACCACCAACGGCTCGGAGCCCATCGGCAGCAAGGTGGCGGAGACCAGCGCGATCACGAAGATCGAACTGAGGCCATATCGGGGCAGCGCCAGCAGCGCGATCAGCGGGTCGATCCATGCATCCATCCGCGGGCATTATGCGCAGACCCCAAGGGCTATACTCTRCCTCCTTTTTTGGCACTCCCCCCATCATGCCCACCGGCCCCGTCATCGGCGACATCACGCTGCCGAACCGCTTGTTCGCCGCGCCGATGGCAGGGGTGACCGACCGGCCGTTCCGCCAGCTGTGCAAGCGGCTGGGCGCGGGCTACGCGGTGAGCGAGATGGTGACATCGCGGCGCGAGCTGTGGAACAGCCTGAAGACCTCGCGGCGCGCCAACCACGATGGCGAGGTGGCGCCGATCGCGGTGCAGATCGCCGGCACCGAGCCGCGGGAGATGGCCGAGGCCGCCGCCTACAACATCGACCGCGGCGCCCAGGTGATCGACATCAACATGGGCTGCCCGGCCAAGAAGGTGTGCACCAAGTGGGCCGGCTCGGCGCTGATGCAGGACGAGCCGCTCGCGCTCGCGATCATCGAGGCGGTGGTCGCCGCCTGCGCGCCGCGCCGCGTGCCGGTGACGCTGAAGATGCGCACCGGCTGGTGCCAGGCCGAGCGCAATGCGGTGGCGATTGCGCGCGCCGCCGAAGCGGCCGGCATCGCGATGGTGACGGTGCACGGCCGCACGCGCGAACAAGGCTACGGCGGCCACGCCGAGTACGACACGATCGCCGCGGTGAAGGCCGCGCTGCGCATCCCGGTGGTGGCCAACGGCGACATCGACTCGCCCGAGAAGGCCCGCGAGGTGCTCGCCGCGACCGGGGCCGACGCGCTGATGATCGGCCGCGCGGCGCAGGGCCGGCCGTGGATCTTCCGCGAGATCGCGCACTTCCTGGCCACCGGCGAGCACCTGCCGGCGCCCGAGGTGCTGCAGGCCAAGACCTGGCTGCTGGAACACCTGCACGAGCACTACGGCCTCTACGGCGAACATGCCGGCGTGCGCACGGCGCGCAAGCACATCGGCTGGGCGGTGCGCACGCTGCCAGGCGGCGAGGGCTTTCGCGCCCACATGAACACGCTCGACACCTGCGAGGAGCAGGTGCGGGCCGTGACGGACTGGTTCGATCAACTGGCCGGCACGCACCATCGGCTGCCCGCGGCCCATCCCGACGGCGCAGCGAATCACGATCTCATCGAACAACAAGCATGAGCAAGAAGCACATCGAAGAATGCATCCGTGACAGCCTCGAGACCTACTTCAAGGACCTGCGCGGCGTCGAGCCGAACGCCATGTACGACATGATCCTGAAGGTCGTCGAGAAGCCGCTGCTCGACGTCGTGATGAAGCATGCCGACGGCAACCAGAGCCGCGCCGCCGAATGGCTG
Organism: Rhizobacter sp. P3_B12; assembly: GCF_056402895.1. Classification (NCBI taxonomy): domain Bacteria; kingdom Pseudomonadati; phylum Pseudomonadota; class Betaproteobacteria; order Burkholderiales; family Sphaerotilaceae; genus Rhizobacter; species Rhizobacter sp. P3_B12. The sequence goes on from NZ_JBFUGN010000207.1 coordinate 4,815, forward strand.
GGCATCAACCGCAACACGCTGCGGCGCAAGCTGCTGGACCACAAGCTCACCAAGTGATCGAGACCAACCTCATGCAAGCCCTGCTTTCCGTTTCCGACAAGACCGGCGTGCTCGATCTCGCACGCGAACTGCACGCCCTCGGTTGCAAGCTGCTCTCGACCGGCGGCACCGCGAAGCTGCTCGCCGACGCCGGCCTGCCGGTGACCGAGGTCGCCGACCACACCGGCTTCCCCGAGATGCTCGACGGCCGCGTGAAGACGCTGCATCCGAAGGTGCACGGCGGCCTGCTGGCCCGGCGCGACCTGCCGGAGCACATGGCGGCGCTGCAGCAGCACGGCATCTCGACGATCGACCTGCTGGTCGTCAACCTGTACCCGTTCGAGGCCACGGTGGCGAAGCCCGGCTGCACGCTCGAGGACGCGATCGAGAACATCGACATCGGCGGGCCGGCGATGGTGCGCTCGGCCGCGAAGAACTGGAAGGATGTCGCGGTGCTGACCGACGCGTCGCAGTACGCCGGCGTCGTCGCCGAGCTGAAGGCGTCCGGCAGCGTGAGCCGCGAGACGAAGTTCAAGCTGTCGGTGGCCGCGTTCAACCGCATCGCCGACTACGACGGCGCGATCAGCGACTACCTGTCGTCGCTGCAGGCGGACGGCAGCCGCAGCGCGTTCCCGGCACAGAGCAACGGCCGCTTCGTGAAGCTGCAGGACCTGCGCTACGGCGAGAACCCGCACCAGGCCGCCGCGTACTACCGCGACCTGAACCCGGCGCCGGGCTCGCTCGTCACCGGCAGGCAGCTGCAGGGCAAGGAGCTCTCGTACAACAACATCGCCGATGCCGATGCGGCGTGGGAGTGCGTCAAGTCGTTCGGCCCGGGCGACGCGCCGGCCGCCTGCGTGATCGTCAAGCATGCGAACCCGTGCGGCGTCGCGATCGGCGCGGATGCGGCGCAGGCCTACAGCAAGGCGCTGCACACCGACCCGAGCTCGGCCTTCGGCGGCATCATCGCGTTCAACGTCGAGCTCGACGGCGCGGCCGCGGCGCTGGTCGTCAAGCAGTTCTCCGAGGTGCTGATCGCGCCGTCGTTCAGCGCCGAGGCGCTCGCGATCTTCAAGAGCAAGCCGAACGTGCGGCTGCTGCAGATCGCGCTGCCGCCGGGCGGTGCCACGCCGTGGTCGCAGGGCCGCAATGCGCAGGACGTGAAGCGCGTCGGCTCGGGCCTCTTGATCCAGAGCGCCGACAACCACGAGCTGGCGCTCGCCGACCTGAAGGTCGTCACCGTCAAGCAGCCGACGCAGCAGCAGCTGCAGGACCTGCTGTTCGCGTGGAAGGTCGCGAAGTACGTGAAGAGCAACGCGATCGTGTTCTGCGCGAACGGCATGACGCTCGGCGTCGGCGCCGGGCAGATGAGCCGCGTCGATTCGTCGCGCATCGCGAGCATCAAGGCCGAGAACGCGAAGCTGTCGCTGAAGGATTCGGCGGTGGCGAGCGATGCGTTCTTCCCGTTCCGCGACGGGCTGGACGTGGTGGTCGACGCCGGCGCGAGCTGCGTGATCCACCCGGGCGGCAGCATGCGCGACGACGAGGTGATCGCCGCCGCGAACGAGCGCGGCATCGCGATGGTGCTGACCGGCATCCGTCACTTCCGTCACTGAAGCCGGCGGCTACCATCCCGGCATGACCCGTCCTGAGTTCGTCGGCTTATTGCTCTCGTCGATCGCCCGCCTGATCACCGGTGCCCAGGGGCACTGGTACGGCAGCCCGCCGAAGGCCGAGCAGCGCATCTACTTCGCGAATCACCAGAGCCACTTCGACTGGGTGCTGATCTGGGCCTCGCTGCCGCACGACCTGCGGGCGCAGACGCGGCCGATCGCCGCGCGCGACTACTGGACCTCGTCGCCGCTGAAGCACTGGATCACGCGCGAGGTGTTCAACGCCGTCTACGTGAGCCGCATCCGCACCGAGGACGAAGACCCGCTGGAGCCGCTGGTCGAGGCGCTGCGCAACGGCGACTCGCTGGTGATCTTTCCCGAAGGCACGCGCGGCAACAAGGGCGAGCCGCAGGCCTTCAAGGCCGGCCTGTACCACCTGGCCGAGCAGTTCCCCGGCGTGCAGCTGATACCCACCTGGATCGACAACGTGCAGCGCGTGATGCCCAAGGGCGAAGTGGTTCCGGTGCCCATCCTCTGCTCGGTGACCTTCGGCGCACCGATGACGCTCGCGCCCGATGAAGAGAAGCGCGCCTTCCTCGACCGTGCGCGCTCGGCCGTGATGGCGCTCAGCAAGGTGGCGGCCTGATGGGTGCGCTGCGTCAACTGACGGTGACCCAGCAGGTCGGCCTGCTGTTCGTGATCATCTTCGGGCTGCTGGCCATCGTGACCGGCCTGGCCTTCGCGCGTTCGCTGCGCGAGCTGTCGCCGGAGATGGCCGAGCTGACCGAGCGCTTCCGCCGCGAGCTGCGCGCGGTGTGGATCGGCACGGTGCTGTTCTGGGTGGCGTGGGCCTCGGGCGCGTTCATCGCGACGCTGCTGTTCGCGCTGATGAGCTTCCTCGCGCTGCGCGAGTTCATCACGTTGACGCACACACGGCGCGGCGACCACCGCGCGCTGCTCGCGGCCTTCTTCGTCGTGCTGCCGGCGCAGTACTTCCTCGCCGGCACGCGCCACTTCGACCTGTTCACGGTGTTCATCCCGGTGTATGCGTTCGCGGCGCTGCCGATCCTCGCGGCGCTCGGCAACGACGCGACGCGCTTCCTGGAGCGCACCGCGAAGATCCAGTGGGGCACCATGGTGTGCATCTACGGCATGAGCCATGCCCCGGCGCTGCTGCTGCTCGATTTCGAGGGCTACCAGGGGCGCGGTGCCTTCCTGGTGCTGTACCTGGTGCTGGTGGTGGCCTGTGCGCAGGGCGTGCAGGCGCTGGCAAGCCGGCGGGTGCGGGCGCGGCCGGTGGCGCGGCAGATCGATCGCACGTTCTCGGGGCGCGCCTTCGTGATCGGCGCGCTCGG
>NZ_JBFUGN010000208.1:0-7797 GCF_056402895.1 Rhizobacter sp. P3_B12
TCCTGGCAGTGCTGGAAGGTGCCGGCATTGCGCACCCGCGACGACGCGGCGTAGGCCGTCGCGACGCCGTCGGCGCCGTACTGCACGCCGCTCACGTCGAAGATGTTGGCGATCGGGTTGAACACCGTCGGCGTGGCCGCGTTCTGGAAGGTGTTCTGGAACGCGATCAGGCCGATCGACGTGCCGCCGGCCGGTGCCGCGACGCCGCCCTGCAGCAARCCGCCCGCGCCGAACGTGAAGTCGGCCCCGTTCTCGCCGCTCGCGAACACGCAGTTGCCGCGCGGCAGCAGCGCGCCGCTGCGCTGCGTGCCGGCCGCGCGCTGCCCGCTGGCATCGATCGTGATCGTGTAGCCCATCGTCGCCGGGTCGAGCGCGACGCTGAGTTCCTCGCCGAACAGGTTGCCGCCCTTGTAGGTGGCGGCGGAGGCCGGCAGGTTCGGGCAGGCCAGCGGATCGGCCGTCTCCTGCACGCAGCTGTAGTTGGACGCGGCGTCCACGCTGCCGCTGCCCTTGTACTTCGGCCACGCCGGGAAGCGGCACAGCGGGCGCGTGCGGCCGGCGGTCGCGGCGACGGTGTCGGTCACGACGCCGGTCTCCGGCGCCACGCCCTTCTCGACCCAGTTCTCCAGCGCCGCCAGCGAATCCCAGCTCGGGAGAAAGACCCCCGTGCCGTGCCCCATGCCCGGCACCGTGTAGAAGCGGATGCCCTGCTCGGTGGCCGCATCGCCGACGGTGCTCTTCACGCGGCCGTAGTACTCGATCGTCGAGTTGTTGCTGATCACCTCGTCGGCCAGGCCGTGCAGCAGGATCAGCCGGCCACCGTGCGCGAGGAACGGCGACAGGTCGGCATCGAGCGCATCGGTCATTGCCGAGACGGCGGAGATGCGCGCAGCCCAGGCGCCGCCCGTCACCGGGTCGAGCGTCAGCGTGTCGAAGCCGGCATCGCGGGTGACGAAGTACTTCGCCCACTGGTCGCCGGTGACGTAGACGTTGGCGTCGGCGGTGGTGGCCGGGTTGCCCGGTACCTGGCGCGTGCCGAGGTCGCGCGACGTGGAGGGGCCGGCGACCAGCGTGCCTTCGAGGAGGTTGTRGCCGCCGGCGCGCGTGACGCCCTTCGCCAGCGTGTAGCCGTTCAGTTCGAGCGGCGACTCGATGGTGCGGATGGTGGTGAGCTGGGCATCGGACAGGCAGCTGTCGCCGGCGTCGGTGCCGCCGGCGCAGCGCAGCGTCGCGAGGATCTGCGGGTTCAGCTGCCGGCAGCTCTCGACGTTGCTGACGATGCCGTCGGCGGCGCCGTCGAGCTTGTCGCAGGCGGCCAGCACGGTCTTCTGCACCAGCAGCGTCTTCGCGAGGTTGACCCAGCCGGCGCCGCCGTTGGCGTACAGCGCGCGCCCGACGGCCACGTTCGACAGCCGCGTGCCGCTGTAGTTGAGCGCCGGCTCGTTGGCGACCACGCCGTCGTAGTCGGCCGGCCAGCGCTGGATGTGCAGCAGCGCATCGCGCCCGCCGGTGGAGGTGCCGAGGAAGTAGGCCTTGTCGGGCGCCGTGCCGTAGCGCGCCTTCACCAGCAGCATCGCGACATCGTGGGTCTTCTTCAGCGACTGGCCGCCGTAGTTGGCGAGCGATTCGTCGTTGGCGGCGAACGTGCCGTCGGTGATGCTGCTGCTCTGGTGGCCGCCGTCGTCGCCGAAGGTGGCGTAGCCGAGCGCCAGCGGTGCCGGCTTGCCGGCGGGGCCGAAGCGCAGCGGCTCGGTGCCGTCGATCAGCGTGCCGTTGAAGCCGCCGCCGCCGAAGTGGATGGCCTTGTGGTTCCACTGCGCCGGCAGGTTGACGGCGAAGGTGATGGCCGGCGCCTGCGGGTCGACCGGGGCGATGGTGCCGCGCACGCGGCAGTAGTCGCCGAGCGTGTTGCCGGCGTCGCTGGCCGCGACCGGCGTGGCGCTGCTCACGCTGGCGCCTTGCGTCGGCAGGCCGATCTGCGCGGCCGTGAATTTCAGGCCGGCGAGGTCGGCGCACGCGGTGCCGGTGGCGACCGGCGGGCCTTCGGCCGCAGGGGTGCCGTCATCGCCGCCACCGCCGCAAGCGGCGAGCAGCGCGGACAGCGCGAGGGTGGAAAGGAAGGGACGGATGCGTTGCACGACGCGCCCGTCCATGCGGCGGCCAGGGCCCATGGTTCTTGTCTCCGGTCTGAGGCCTCGCGGGCCTTCTGGTTGAACAGCGCCGCGACGATAGGCGCGCGCCTGATCTGCGGTCAAATAAAATAAGCAGGCCATTCCGATACGAAAAACATATGGAGACGACGAGATGGAGATGAGACAGCTCCGCTATTTCGCGGCCGTCGCGCAGACCGGCCACATGACGCGTGCGGCCGAGCAGCTGGGCATCCAGCAGCCGCCGCTGAGCCAGCAGATCCACGCGCTGGAGCGCGAGCTGGGGCTGTCGCTGTTCCGCCGGCATCCGCGCGGCATGGCGCTCACCGATGCGGGGCGGCAGTTCCAGGTCGAGGCGACGCGCATGCTGCAGGGCATGGAGGCGATGTCGCAGCGCATGGCGCGGGTCGCGCAGGGGCAGGAAGGAACACTGGCGATCGGCTTCACCAGCTCGGCCGCGGCGCACCGCTTCATGCCCGAGCTGCTGCGCGCTTTCCGGCGGCTGCACCCGCAGGTCGAGCTGCAGCTGCGCGAGGAGAACGCCGCCGAGCTGACCGAGGCGCTGTCGGCCGGCCGGCTGCACTGCGCGCTGCTGCGGGTGCCGGTGGCGCGGCCCGAGGGCCTGCAGTTCGAGACGCTGCTGCGCGAGCCGGTGATGGCCGCGATGCCGAGCGACCATGCGTTCGCGGCGGCGTCGAGGCGCGGCGGCGCTGCAGGTGGCAAGACGGCGCGGCCGCTGACGCTTGCGCAGCTGTGCAGCGAGGGATTGATCCTGGTGCGCCGCCCCGGCGCGCCCGGGCTGTACGCCGAGCTGCTCGCGCTGTGCCATGCGAAGGGCCTGCGGCCGCGCATCGTCGCCGAGGTCGACCGGATGATGACGAACCTGAACCTGGTGGCGGCCGGCGCGGGGCTGTCGGTGGTGCCGGCCTCGATGACCGGCGCGCATCCGCATGCGATCGCCTATCGACGGTTGGCCGGCAGCGGCTCGCTCGATGCACCGCTGACGCTGGTGTCGCGCGGCGACGAGGACAACCTGCCGGCGCAGCGCTTCACGGCCCTGGCGCGCGAACTGGCATCGAAGCAGGTGAAGGCATGAAGGCGACCCGTCGACAGATCGTCCGCGCTGCGCTGGCCTGGCCCGTGATGGCAGCCGCTGCGCCACCGACGGCCCCCTGGCCGAGCCGGCCGGTGCACCTGATCGTGGTCTACCCGCCGGGTGGCGTCAGCGATGCGATGGCGCGCACGCTGGCCGAGCCGCTGGCGCAGGCGCTGGGCGTGCCGGTGGTGGTCGAGAACCGGGGCGGCGCCGGCGGCGCGCTGGGCATGGAGGTGCTGGCGCGGGCCGCGCCCGACGGTTGCACGCTGGCCTTCTCGGCCGTCTCGCCGCTGACGCTGCAGCCGCTGCTGGCCGGCGGCCCGCGCGACCTGCTGGGCAGCGTGGTGCCGGTGGCCGGCGTGATGAACACGCCGGTGCTGGTGGCGGGCACGCCGGCCTTCACCGGCCACAGCTTTGCGGACCTGATCGCGCAGGCGCGCGCGCACCCTGGCGCGGTGCGCTGGGCCACCTCGGGCATCGCGACCAGCGGCCACATGGTGCTCGCGCAGACGCGGCTGCAAAGCGGCGTCGACATCACGCACGTGCCGTACCAGGGCGGCGGGCCGCAGATCAACGATGCGATCGGCGGGCAGTTCGAGGTGCTGTCGACCAACGTCGCGTCGGCGCAGCTGCAGTTGCTGGCGGCCGGGCGGCTGAAGGCGCTGGCGGTCGGTGCGCCGGCGCGGCTCGATGCCTTGCCGGAGGTGCCGACGCTGGCGGAACTGGGCTATCCGCAGGCCAACATCGGTTCGCTGTTCGGCGTGTTTGCGCCGGCCGGCACGCCGGCCGCGGTGGTGGCCAGGCTCAACGGCGAGATCGGCCGGTTGCTGGCGAGCGATGCGGTGGCAGCGCGGCTGCGTGAATCGCACAACCTGCCGGCGGGGGGGACGCAGCAGGATTTCGTGCGGCAGATCGCAGCAGAGCGACGGCGCAATCAGGTGCTGATCAAGCGGTCGGGGGGATTGCTGGAATGACCGATGGGGATCGGTGCAGAGACACAGCGTCAGTTGGCGGCCTGCCGCGCCGGCGGTTTGCGTCGCGAAGCCGGTGAAGCCCTCATCGGCATCRTCTGGATCTGCATCCAGAAGAGGCAGGCACGGAATGCAGGTCGCACCGCCTTGCGCGGCGACCAGAGGGCCTCGATCTCCTCGCCCGAGCCGGACACCACCCACCCGATCGCCCCGACGGCCTCGACACAGTTCTCGACGATGCGCCGGCGCTCACCGAAGCAGTCGGCCTCCACGCTCACCATCTGCGACCGCGCGGGGTTCTCGTAGGGTTGCGCGCTGCTGTCGGCGACGATCCCGACACTGGAGACGACCCGGCACGCCCAGCCCATCGCCTGTTCCACGTCGCCGCTTCGGCCGGGAACGATCACGAAGCGGAGTTGAAGCCTGAACGTGCCGGAGGAGTGCATCGCCTGTACCTGTGCTTTGCTGATTGGCGTGGTGGCGATCGCTCCGTTGCACTACCCGACGCGACCAAGCTTCACGCCTGTGGTGGGCACTGTATGTCGCGCTCGGCCAGCGGTCGACGCATTCATCCGTCAATTCGTTCGAGCTTCGAGATCAATCGGAGCCCACGTGGACGCCAGGGAGTGCACTGGAAGGCCAGGTTGCCATCTGTGTCTGAGATGGCCAAGTCGTGACGATCATTCATCGCTGTCGAACACGAGGCTGTGCGCCGGGTTCGTGATGCTCGTTGCGCGGTTGCTCGTCGCCTCCACGCCGTACGTGCTCGGGTTGCCGTTCGCGTCGTAGTGGATCGCCCAGCTCGCCGCGTTCGTCGTGATGCCGGTCAGCCGGCTGTTCTCGTCGTAGCCGAACACCTGGTCCAGCGCCGGCTGCGCCGTGCCGTCCGCGCTCAGGTGCGTGAAGCTCACGAGGCGGCTCGCCTCGTCGTAGCGCACATCCCGCAGCGCCTCGCCCAGCGGGTAGCGGATCGCCCGGCCCGCCAGGTCGAAGTGGCGCTCGTTCACCTTCGTGCCGCTCGCCATCGCCCAGCCCCAGCGCTTGACCGTGCCGGCGAACGGCGTCCACTCGATCTGCGTGATCAGCGGCGTGCCGCCCAAGGTGATCTCGATGACCTCGCCATCCACCCAGGTCAGGCCGAGCTGCCGGTTCGATGGGTAGCTGATGCCGCGCAGGTTGCCCAGTGGGTACCGAGCGGTCGATTGCGCGGGCTATGGCCCTCACTCCAAACCCTTGCTGCCGCAGGCTCGCAATGCTGCTGCAATTGTTGGTATCTCGTCTTGTGCATTCGCTGACCTTACCTGTTGGCAAGGTGTTGCACTTCAGACTTGAGACCGCCAAGATTGGCATTGCAAGTTCGAAGCTGCGTCGTTTTGGCGATATTTTCCAGGCCACCCGCTATTACCATGCAATCGACGCATCAAAAATGATACTTTATGCTAGTGCCGCTCGGCCACAAATTCATTTACAAATTTCACCGCCGCCTCTATATCCCGCCCTAAATAGTCTTGCCAGAAGTCATTCATTGCAAGCCAACCTTGAAAATCCAGCAGTACTTCCAACTGTCGGTCGGTCAGTTCGCCAAGTACCACTCGCACCGCGTCAGCGGCAGTGATCGATGGTGATAGGAAATAAATCAAGGACTCGATCTCGATGCGGTTTGACAAGTTTTCGTCCGCGACAACATCACGCAGAAATTTCGAAATAAACCACCTCCAGCCCTTCGGCGCAAGGTGTTGCTGTATCCTCGCCATGGTCGCCAACCCTGCGCGAGTGATAGGCACGCGCCCCCACTGCTCTAGCTCGGCGGCAAGCAAGGAGCAATCGGAACACTCCTCACCATGCCGAAGCATAGATTCGATTGGAGAAAATTCTCCGACCGGAAATGCCATCTCGATGCGAGCGGCAAGTGCGATTCTGTCAGTCATTGGCAGGTATCTTTGCAGTAACGTCTGACGAGGTCGTCGGCATTGCGAAGTCTTCGATCAATGTCATCATGAGTCTGAGGGTCGTGCTTGGTATCCGTGCCGCCATGCCACTTTTTAGTGTTGGCCTCTCGCAGCGCCTTGCACTGTTTTACACGATCCAACAGACGCTTGGCAACTTCGCATTTGTCGGGCTTTGCCCACCCAGCATTTGCTTGCTCCAGTGTACGCTCGAAGTTGATATCACTCGTGTCACTACAAGCATTTTTATATTGCCAATAGTTTGCGGTGCTTTCTATTCCACGCTGGAGTTCCGGATTACTGGGGGCGGGGCTGGTACTCGGGGCCGCAACTGGCTTTTCTGCTCCACTTGCAATCAAGTATGTCGCCGACGCTACAGCTACTGTCGCCGTAGTCGCGGTTATCGCCTCTCCAACCCAAGCGGCAACCAAGTACACAGCCATCGGCAGCAATAGTCCCTGGGGATCCGTATACGAATTCGGATTTCCGGCAACATATTGATATGTATTAACGCCACCAGCCAGTCCAATCGGATCACTCTGCGTGTACTGCCCACCCGCCGCGTTGTAGTACCGGTGGTAGTTGTAGAACAGCCCACTCTCCGCATCCGCATACTGCCCCGGGAACCTCAGGTTCTGCGTAAAGGCCCCCAGCCCGCTCGGGTTGGTCTCCGGCGCGCTCGTCCCGAAGGGCTCGGCCAGCCAGCGCCAGCGCACCCGGTTCTGGCGGTCCACCACCACGCGCGGTGTGTTCAGGTGATCGCTGTGGATGAAGTACACCAGCGGCTCGCCTGATGGGTTCGCCGGGTCGGGCGTGAACATCGCCATCGGCGTGTCGCGCAGCCACACGTATTCCCGCAACGCGGCGCCGTTCTGGTCGTACTCGCCCAGCAGATGGCCCGCCTGGTCGTACACGAAGACCACCGTGCTTTGCGGCCCGGTGCTGCTCACCTTGCGCACGCGCTGCCCGGCCGCGTTGTAGGTGTAGCGCGTCGTCACGCCGGCCTTGGTGATCGTCGCGAGCTGCCCGCGCAGGTTGTACGTCGCCGTGTAGCCCGAGCCATCGGCCGCGCTGTCGCTGAGCGTGTTGCCGGCGTTGTCGAACACGAGGGTTCTGGCCGGGCTCGTGATGCTCGTSGTGCGGTTGCTCGTYGKCTCCACGCTGTACGCRCTCGGGCTGCCGTTCAGGCTCAKGCCSGTGCGGTTGCCGTTCGCGTCGTAGTGGATCGCCCAGCTCGCCGCGTTCGTCGTGATGCCGGTCAGCCGGCTGTTCTCGTCGTAGCCGAACGCCTGGTCCAGCGCCGGCTGCGCCGTGCCGTCCGCACTCAGGTGCGTGAAGCTCACGATGCGGCTCGCCTCGTCGTAGCGCAGGTCTCGCAGCGCCTCGCCCAGCGGGTAGCGGATCGCCCGGCCCGCCAGGTCGAAGTAGCGCTCGTTCGACTTGGCTCCATCGGCCATGGCCCACTGCCAGCGCTTCACCGTGCCAGCGAACGGCGTCCACTCGATCTGCGTGATCAGCGGCGCGCCGCCCAGCGTGATGCCGGTGACCTCGCCGTCCACCCAGGTCAGGCCCAGCTGCCGGCTCGACGGGTAGCTGATGCCGCTCAGGTTGCCCAGCGTGTAGCCGTAGGCCAC
>NZ_JBFUGN010000209.1:0-7781 GCF_056402895.1 Rhizobacter sp. P3_B12
CACAGAGTACGCCACGGTGAACACCCATGGCGGCGCATCCCAGAACAGGACGGACTGCAGCCAGTGCTCGATGAAGCCGCCCGAATAGGTCGAGACCTTGGCCTGGGCGCGCAGCCACATCTCGAGCGTGGTCAACGGACATTCGATGCCCCACCATGATTCGGCGACGACGATGCCGATGGTGCCGACGTGCACCAGCCTGAACCAGAGCGAGTTCACCGCACACCAGCCGCGCAGGTTGCCGACGACGATCAACACCAGGCCGCCGACCACGAACAGCACGATGGCGAGGTGCAGCAGGAGCACGGCATTGGCAAGCATTTGATACGGCATCGGGCTGTCATCCGGAGTGGTGCAATTCGTGCTTACCATTGAATCACCAACAATTGCAGGGAGGATCGGGATGTCGAATCGATTTGGAAAGATGGTGGCCGCAGCCACCCTCGGGACGGCCTTGTCCGTGAGCTCGTTCGGGGCCATGGCCGCGCAGATCTCCGACCTGTTCGGCACCTGGACGGGGAGCTGGCTCTTCGGCGCGGTGTACGGCGGGCCGAACAACCCCGTCCCCAGCGGCCCGCTGTTCACCCGCCCGGTGACCATCGATCTGGACTCGTTCGATGCCAAGGCAGGCCTCTACGGCCATGTGTTCGTCGAAGGTGCCGTCGTCGGCAACGTGACCTCGCTGTCGGTGGTCGGCGACTCGGTGGCGATGCAGGTGACGCACCCCAGCCTCGACCTGACGCGCCCCACGGCGTATTTCTTCGGCACGCTGGGCAATCACTCGCTCATCGGCGACTACGACGTTCGCGGGTACCTGTACGGCAACACCGAATGGCGTGGAACGATGACGCTTGCTTCTTCGGTGCCTGAGCCCGCCATGGCGATGCTGTTGGGTTTGGGGCTGGTGGGTGTTGTGTTGCAGGCGCGGCGGCGGCGCTCGGCCGAAGGTCAGGTCTGACGCAGAGCGCCAGTGCCGCGCCAGCGCCTCGCATACGGCAACGCAAACATGTAGAGGCCGCTGAACAGCAGCAGGAAGAGCGGGATCAGCGGCGAGTAGGTCACCCACGCGGGGGGCTCGCCGCGGGCCCGCACGATGAAGTTGGCGACGACCGTCAGCGTGAAAGCCATCGACAGCCAGCGGTGGGACTGGCGGATCCAGTGGCTCCACTTGGAAGCGAGTTCCGTCTGGCGACTCGCGAGTTCGATACCGTGGCACATGTGATCTCCTTGGTTTGAGACCCGCGTTTGTATCGTTCACGGTTCGACAGCGCTTCTCCGAAACTGCGGAAGTGGCTCAATCCGGCAAGCCCCAGTCGAACCGATACGCGTGCGCACCGCCCTCGCCGATGACGACCTCCATGCGCCCCGAGAGCCCGGCCAGCGCGCCGGTGCCCGAGCCCGGCACGACGGTGATGGACTGCTGCGGCACGCCGGCGGCCATCGTCGAGCTGTGCTGCAGCACGAAGCTGCCCTCGCGGCCGGCGAGCGTGCCGCGCACGAGTTCCAGCGCGACGTAGCCGCCCGAGGTCTTGGCGGCGTCGCGCCACGAGAGCATCTCGCCCTGGCTCGTGGCCTCCAGTTCGCCGTGGAATCGCTTGTCGAGCGACATGCGGCCGAGGCCCGCAGGCGCGGCCACGTCGCTGAGCGGCTGCGGCGCGAGCGCCACGTCGAAGGGGCCGGTGGCGTGGCGTGTACTCATGGTGATCTCCTGTCGATGGGTGCGAGAACGTGGTCGAGGGACATGGCATCATCGTCCGGACTTGGCGATGCCCGCATTGGAATGCCCCCTCCCGCGCTGCCGATTGGAAAAACGCGACGACAGGTCGCGCAAGAAGCGCGCGGCGTGCTGCACCGTGTCGCCGAGGGCGCCTTCACGCACGAGCGGGCCGCGCCGACGCCGGGGCTGGCAGACACCGTCGAGCACTTCTGGCGCGTGCGCTGGCGCCTTGCCGGCCAGCCCCCGCAGGTGCAGGAGACGCTGCCGCACCCGAACGTGCACATCGTCATCGAGCCCGGCCGCATGGCCGCCCACGGCGTCCACACCTGCCGCTGGACGACCTTGCTGGAGGGCGACTCGCAGGCCTTCGGCATCAAGTTCCGTCCCGGCGCGTTTCGCGGCATCCTGCAGCGGCCGGTGTCGGAGCTGGCCGACCGCCACCTGCCGCTGGCGGAGCTGTTCGGCGACGCTGCGCGGGTGCTGGCCGACGTGCTCGGGCATGAGGACATGGCCGATGCCGTGGAAGCCGCCGAGCGCTTCCTCGCGCCACGCGTGCCCAGGCCCGACCCGCAGGCGCTGCTGGCGGCGCACATCGTCGATTCGATCGTCGACGATCGCGAGCTCGTCGCGGCCGCCGACCTCGCCGAACGCCACGGCTTGACGCTGCGCGCGCTGCAACGGCTGTTTGCCGAATACGTGGGGGTCGGCCCCAAATGGGTGATCCAGCGCTACCGGCTGCACGAGGCCGTCGCCCGCGTGCAGGCCGGCGAGCCGGTCTCGTGGGCAGCGCTGGCACAGGATCTGGGCTACTTCGACCAGGCGCATTTCATTGCGGACTTTCGGAAGCTGGTGGGGCGCACGCCGGCAGACTACGCGACGGCGGTCAAGGGGAATCGCTCAATGGCCTCGAGGGCCACGAAAGCCGGGTAGCTTTGAAGCGCCGGGAAGCGGCTGCGGTAGTAGCAGGCCCAGTAGCTCGTGACCCGCCGCCTCGTGGTTGCCATGAATGCCGGGTTCTCGCGCACAAAATCGGCGAACTGCGCAGAACTCGCGTCGGAGATGACGGTAGCTGCCGCTGCCTCGACGATCTCGACGACGTATTCGCCAATCAGTTGGACGACGAATGGCACGACCCAGGGCCGGCCAACGGCAACGAGCTCCCGTACGCATTCCTCGCGGATGTAGCCGTCCCAGTGCCTGCTGCCGAGGCAGAGCGCGAGCATTCGGGTGTCGCCGGTTGAGCCTGCGATTGCCGATCGAAGATTGGCCGGCTCGTAGTAGACGCGGTAGGGAGCAGACAACTTTTCTCCCTGAACGAGCACCGTGAAGCCCTGCATCGCCGGCGCAAGGTCTGCAACGCAGAGTGTGCGAAGCAGATCCAATGCGGCCGGCTGCAGCGCGGCGGGGAAGGTGGGGTGGCATGTCATGAGCGCACTCTGGTTCGAGCTTCATCGGTCGCCGACGATCGCGCCTGACTGCGGGCCGATGGCTCCGCGCAGGGGGCGATGGTAGGGCAACTGGTCATGAACGTCAGCTCAACCACGTTGGCGAACCCACCGCGCGTGACGCTGCGATTGATCGAGCCATGCGAGCTGGGCGCGAACGTCTCGTTCTCCCCGAAGGCACCGTTCTCGCTCAATCCGCTAGCCAAGAATGCCGTCGCCAAAGGCCTCATCGAGCGGGCATTCCATGCGCGGTCCAAGCTTGCTACAGAGGATCGAATGGGCCTGCGCAGTTCTTGAGCCAGGCCAGCTCGACGTTCTGAACGACATTCCATCGCCGCCACGAGTAGTGAATCAACAAGGCTCTCGCAGAATCTTCACGGATACTTCGCCGCGATGTCCCTGACCTTCAGACTGATCCTTCTCGTCTTCGCCTCGCTCTTCGGCCTGATGCTGGCACTTTGGGCATCTGGGGACGACGGTTCCTGGCTCCGCTGGCTGCCCGCCGCATTCTGTTTCGCGATCTCCGCGATGTGCATCGCGCGCGGGAGGTTCGCGCATATCTTCGGCGGCTTGATCGCCCTGGGTGTGATCGGTGGCGGCCTCGCCTACCTTGTCGACATGTTGCGTTCGGGGCCGGTCTACACGGGACGGCAGAGCGATGGATCGTTGGTCAACGCCGTACTGTTTTGCGTGGTCTTCGGCGGCTTCGCGGCCAAGTACCTGTGGGCAACGCGATTCGGCTTCGCCAAGCTGCCAATGTCAGTCGGCGAACGGGTCAGCGTCGAGTTCGACGACACTGAGGTCCGGATCCGCGTGGTGGACGATTCGCAGCACGGCTGGAATCAGCAGTTCCGCTGGGCCGACGTCACCAGGGTGTGCTTCTTGGACGGCGGAATCAACGACTCAGACTATCTGTTCATCAGCGTGCGGGAACGCTCACAGCGCGTCGGCGTGCCGACAGAAGCGCACGGCGGTCCGGAGCTTCTTTCCGCCTTGAGCGAGCGCGGGTTGTTTCCCGAAAAGGTCTGGCGCAAAGCCCTTGGCGAGACCGGCGGCGGCATGCATTGCTGGCCACCTCACGAGGAGACTCTGCATCCGCGCATGGCCGGATCCGTTCAGGCGCCCTGACTGACCAGTGTCGGGGTGACGCCAAGCAGCCGGCGCATGCAGCGCGCCATGTGGCTCTGGTGCGCGAAGCCTGCCTCGAGCGCGACCTCACTGGCCGGCATCTCGCCGCCGCGCAGCAGTGACACCGCCCGCTCGACACGCCGCTGAACGACGAACTGGTGCACCGGCACGCCGGTGCTGCGCTTGAACACCGTCTTCAAGTGCGACGCACTGATTCCCGCCACCTCTGCGAGCCGTGCGAGCGAGAGGTCGGCAGCGACGTGTGCGTCGATATGCTCCACCACCCGGCGCAGCTGTTGCGGCGACAGCGGCGCCGGCTCGCGCCGCGCGGTGGCCGCCGAGTGGCCGAGCAGGTGCACCACCAGCGCAACGCCCAGAGAGTCCGCGAACAGGCGGCCGCTCGGCGAGCCGGCCAGGCGGTCGGCGTCCAGCGCCCACGCAATGTGCTCGATGCGCGCATCGCGGAACTGATGCCGCGGTGCGAGTGCCGCGCGGCCCACGGGCAAGCGCATCTCCTGCGCAGCCCGTCGCAGCAGCGCGTGCGGCAGGTGCAGGGTCAACGTGCTGCCCGCGTCGTGCTCCTCCCAGGCATCGGACATGCCGGCCGGGACGATGTCGATCTCGCCGTGCCGGGCGACGAAGTCACGCGTGCGGCAGGTTCCGCGCACCGGCGGGCCGGCTTGCAGCTTGACGCGATGGTCGGCGATGGGCACCCAGGCCGCCGGGCCCGGCAATGTGGCTTGGCGCTCGACCCGCAAGTTCATCACCATCGTGTTCCTTCCTTGAGCAGCAGCGTCCGAACGTGTCCGGGAAACGTCCGTTCGTGAGCGACGGCCGCCACGCATCGGCCGCATTCTTGCCCCGCAGGCGCGCTGTGCGCTTGCCCGGCGCACAGCCGGCTTACTGCCAATGAGGACTCTATGGATGTGACCGTGATGGGATTGGGAACGATGGGATCGACGCTGGCGCAGTTGCTGCTGCGTGCCGGCCACCGCGTTCACGTGTGGAACCGCAGCGCGGCCAAGGCAGACGCACTGGTGCGCCAAGGTGCCCTGCGCACCGCCAGCGCGGCAGCGGCCGTGCGGGCGGCCGAGTTCGTCGTCATCTGCGTGCACGACTACGCGGCCGCCGACACCTTTCTTCGCGATGACGGCGTGGCGAGCGGTCTCGCGGGCCGCGTCGTCGTGCAGCTGACGACCGGCAGCCCGCAGGAGGCGCGCGATGGCGAGGCTTGGGTGCAGAGGCACGGCGGCGCCTATGTCGATGGCGCGCTCCAGGCGGCGCCCGCCCAGATGGGAACGCCGGACACGCCCATCCTCGTGTCTGGCGCGAACGACGCCTACCGTCGCGCCGAACCGCTGCTGCGGCTGTTCGGCGGCGGCCTGATCTACCTCGGAGAATCCGCCGGGGCTGCGGCCACGATGGACCTGGCGACGCTGTCGTACCTCTACGGTTCCATCATCGGCTTCTTGCACGGAGCGCGCATCAGCGAAGTGGAAGGCATCGGCGTCGACGCGTACGGTGAGGTCGTTGCACGAATCTCATCGAGCTTCGGCGACTTCCTCAAGCACGAGGGGAAGATGATCCATGAGGGGCGTTTCGAGGTGACGCAGAGCCCGATGACGATCTCGATCGAGGCGGTGGAGCGCATGCTGCGGGCGGCGGGCGACGCAGGTATCAATGCCGAGTTTCCTGCGTTCGTGGCGCAGTTGCTGCGTCGTGCCGCGGCGGCGGGACTGGAGACGGAGGAATTGGCGGCACTGATCAAGGTGCTGCGGGCAGGGCCGTAGCGACATACCAGATGCGCGTCCTGCAGGGCTGACGCGTCAAAAGCAACAGCCGCCGCGTCCGCCGGACTCACTGCTGGTACAGGGTCGCCACCTCCGTCGCGCTCAGGGCGCCGTCATAGAACCGCACGTCATCCAGCATCCCGTTGAACAGCGCGTCGGAGCCGTACTGGGACCTGCCCAGCGTGTTGTTGCGCGTGTAGCCGATATCGGCGGGCGCGAAGAGGATGCCGTCCGTCCGCACTGCCTGCTTGCCGTCAACGTACAGCGTCATGGTGCTGCCGCCCTTGCCCGCAGGGCACGTGGACGCGCTCGAATCGGCACAGGGGGTGCCCGACAGCGTGACCGCGACGTGGTGCCATTCGTTCTGCTTCAGGCTGCCGCCGACGACGCCGCTCTGCGGCTCGTAAGCGTAGGAGTACAGGCTGATCGCCGCCATGACCCGCCCGTCGCCCGTTCCGGGGGTGAGGTAGAGGTAGCGTGTCGAGTTGATGCCGATATCGAAGATGCGGTTGTGCGAGCCGCCGCGCCAGTAGACCCATGCCGCGAACGAGAAGTCACCCGCATTGCGCAGAATCTCGTCGGGCAGCTCGACGTAGCCGCTGGCGCCGTCGAGGTCGACCGCCTTCCCCTTCTTTCCGGCGACGCGCTTGGCCGCGCCCACGAGCCGGCCGACCACGCGGCCGTTCGCCGCGTCGTGCTCGTAGGGTGTCGTGTCGGTGTCGAAGCCCAGGGTCGCCAGGAGGCGCGTCCCGCCGACGGCGACCGCGACCTCGTTCGAGCGGGCCGTCGTGYTTCCGACGTTGTCCTGTCCGACGACCGCGTAGTAGTAGGTGCCCGGCACCTGCGGCTGGTCGACATAGGTCAGCAGGTCCGTGACGCCGCTTGCCACGACGATGTACGGCCCGCCGGAGTTCGGCGAACGCAGGACGTCGTAGCGGCGGGCCCCGGCGCTGCCCCACCAGTCCAGCGCCGCCTTCCCCGCGCGAGCCTTGCCGGTCAGGACAGGCGCGATCGCGAGCGGCTGCCAGGCCGCCGGCCTCGTGTACAGGAAGGTGCCATAGCCCAGGCCGTCGTACCCGCCGCTGGC
This sequence comes from Rhizobacter sp. P3_B12, assembly GCF_056402895.1. Taxonomy (NCBI): domain Bacteria; kingdom Pseudomonadati; phylum Pseudomonadota; class Betaproteobacteria; order Burkholderiales; family Sphaerotilaceae; genus Rhizobacter; species Rhizobacter sp. P3_B12. The sequence continues at coordinate 7,168 of NZ_JBFUGN010000209.1, forward strand.
GTTCCCGCCTGGGCCGGTCTCGTTGCCCACGAGCTTCATCATCGCCTCCGTATAGGGCGCCGAGAGACCCTTGCGCTTCACGTAATGTTCGTGGACGACCGTCCACTCCGGCCGCAGGAGGCCGAGCGCGTCGGTGGAGAAGCCGTTTTCGGCGTCCTGCCAGTGCAGGTTCTGCCAGTACACGAAGGGCACGACGTAGGCCGCCTGGGTCGCCGGGTTCATCAGGTTGGCCTTGGCCACGTACTCGGCGGCGCCCAGGAGCCGGTTGTTGTCCCAGCCATAGAAGTCGACACCCTGGTTCCAGGCCATCTCGGCCAGGTTCGTCGCGAGCATGATGCTGAGGGTGTTGTGCCCCTGGTCACGGCCCGACTCCTGCGTCTGCACGAGGTTGCCGGGGTGCCGGTAGTACGCGAAGTTGGCGAGCGAGCCGTTCGTGCCGCCGCGGACGTAGAAGTCCTGGACCCAGTTGAAGGTGTCGACGTCGTCTGCCAGCACTGCGTAGGCCAGCAGGCAGTTCTCCATCGCCAGGTCCCAGCTGGCGTAGACCCGGTCCGTGGAGAGCCCGGTGCGGTTCATGCCGATGAACCATTGAGACCAGTCGACGAAGACACTGC
>NZ_JBFUGN010000210.1:0-7770 GCF_056402895.1 Rhizobacter sp. P3_B12
CGTCGGGCTGGACGGCCAGGCCGCCCGGCCGGCCCGCGCGTTGTCCGGCGGGCAGCGGCAACGCCTGGCGCTCGCCCGCGCCTGGGCCACGCAGCCCGACCTGCTGCTGCTCGACGAACCCACGGCGAGCCTCGACCCCGGCGCGAAGCGCGAGGTCGAGGCGCTGATCGAGCAGATCGCCCACACCGGCGTGACGATCGCGATGAGCACGCACAATCTCGGCCAGGCCAAGCGCCTGGCGACCCGCGTGGCCTACCTGGAAGGCGGCCGCGTGGTCGTCGAGCGCCCGGTCGACCTGTTCTTCACCGACGATGCGCTGCCGAGCGAGGCCGCGCAGTTCCTGCGAGGAGAGCTGCCCTGGAGATGACACCAAGACCCGCGCCGACGAAGGACGTGCGCATGCACGGCTTCGCGCAGCGCAGCGAGGTGGGCGCGGCCCAGGCCTGGGTCGACGGCCGGGCCGGCGCGCGGCCGCTGCCCGCGCAGCCCGTGGCGGTGGAGGAGAGCGCCGGGCGCGTGCTGGCCACCGACCTGGTCGCCCCCATCGACGTGCCCACCTTCCAGCGCGCCGCGATGGACGGCTTCGCGCTGCGCGGCGCGGAGACCGACGGCGCCGGCGAATACAACCCGATCGAGCTGCCCGTGCTCGGCCAGGCGATGCCGGGTCGGCCGTTCGATGGCACGGCACCGGCCCGCACCGCGGTGCGCATCATGACGGGCGCGCCGCTGCCCGACGGCCTGGATGCGGTGATCCCGGCCGAGTACGCCACCGAGGCCGCCGGGCGCATCGCGATCACGCGACCGGTGTCGCCGTGGCAGCACGTCGGGCGTGTCGGCGAGGACATCCAGGCCGGCTCGACGGTGCTGCCCGCCGGCCGCCACCTGCGGCCGCAGGACGGCGGCCTCGCGGCCTCGCTCGGCTTCGCGCAGGTCAGCGTGGTGCGGCGTCCGCGCGTGCGGCTGCTCGTGACCGGCAACGAGGTCGTGGCCCCCGGCGCGCCGAAGGGGCCCTGGGAGATCTACGACGCGAATTCCGTGCTGCTGCGCGGCCTCATCGCGCGCGACGGCGCGGAGCTCGAGAGCCACCAGCGCCTCGGCGACGAGGCCGCGGCGATCGGCGCTGCCATGAGGGCGCCAGGCGCCGACGTCGTGCTGGTGTCCGGCGGATCGAGCGTCGGCAGCGAGGACCACGCGCCGCAGCTGCTGGCGCAGCTGGGCGAACTCGCGATCCATGGCGTCGCGATGCGGCCGTCGAGCCCCGCGGGCATGGGCCGCATCGGCGAGACGCTGGTGTTCCTGCTGCCGGGCAATCCGGTGTCGTGCCTGTGTGCCTACGACTTCTTCGCCGGGCGCGCGATCCGCCGCCTGGCGGGGCGCGGCCCCGAGTGGCCCTACCGTCAACGCCGGGTGACGGTGGCGCGCAAGATCGTCTCGGCCGTGGGCCGCGTCGACTACGTGCGCGTCAGGCTGGAGGGCGACGCGGTCGAGCCGCTGGCGGTGTCCGGCGCGTCGGTGCTGTCGTCGACGACGCGCGCCGACGGCTTCGTCGTCGTGCCGGCCGAGAGCGAAGGCTACGGCCCCGGCACCGAGCTCACCCTCCACCTCTACGACTGAGAGGGTGAGAGTAAATCCGCCATGCCCGCTCATCCCGCCCAGACGCACCCACTCCGCGTTGCAAATGCTCGCCGTAGCCCGAGCTACGGCTGCGCTTTGCGCCTTGATTGGGCGCGCCTGGACGGGCTGCTCGAGCACGCCGGATTCACTCTCACCCTCTGAGCCCCGGGCCCCGCATGAAACCGACATCGCAATCGCAGTTCCTGGACGTCATCACGCGCGACGAGGCGACGCAGCGCTTCCAGCGGCACCTGAAGCTGGCGCCGCTCGGGCAGGAGCGCGTCGCGCTGGGCGCCGCGCTGCACCGCGTGCTGGCCGAGGACATCGTGGCCGGCATCGACGTGCCGGGCTTCGACCGTTCCAACGTCGACGGCTTCGCGCTGCAGGCCGCCGACACGCACGGCGCACAGGAGGAGCGGGCCCGCACGCTGCAGCTGAACGACGAGGTGCTGCGGCCGGGCATCGTGCCGCAGGTGACGGTGGCGGCGGGCACGGCCACCCCGATCGCCACCGGCGGCATGCTGCCGCGCGGGGCCGACGCGGTCGTGATGGTCGAGCACACCGAGCTGCGCGGCGAGGRCCGCGTCGAGATCAGCCGGGCGGCAACGGCGGGCGAGAACGTCAGCTACGCCGGCACCGACATCGCGCGCGGCGAGACGGTGCTGCGCGCGGGCCAGCGCCTCACGTCGCGCGAGATCGGCGTGCTCGCGGCGCTCGGCCTGGCGCAGGTGCCGGTGCATCGCGCGCCGCGGGTCGCGATCTTCTCCACCGGCGACGAGATCGTCGCGCCCGGGCAGCCGTTGCGCACCGGTGCCGTGTACGACTCCAACGCCGCGATCATCGGCGCGGCGGTCGAGGAGCTGGGCGGCCGGCCGGTGCACCTGGGGGTGATTCCGGACGACGAGGCCGCGCTGAGCGCGGCGCTGGCGCGCGGGCTGGCGTGCGATGCGGTGGTGTTCTCGGGCGGCACGTCGAAAGGCGAAGGCGACCTGTCGTATCGCGTCGTCGGCCGGCTGGCCGATCCGGGCATCGTCGCGCACGGCGTGGCGCTGAAGCCCGGCAAGCCGGTGTGCCTGGCGGTCACCGGCGGCAAGCCGGTCGTGATCCTGCCGGGCTTCCCGACCTCGGCGATCTTCACCTTCCACGAGTTCCTCGCGCCGGTGCTGCGCGCCTTCGCGGGCCTGCCACCCGACCGGCAGGAAACGGTGGGCGCGACGCTGCCGATGCGCGTGAACTCGGAGCGCGGCCGCACCGAGTACCTGCTGGTCGGGCTGGTGCGCACGGACGACGGCCTCGCGGCCTACCCGATGGGCAAGGGCTCGGGCTCGGTGACCACCTTCAGCACGGCGGACGGCTTCATCACGATCCCGCAGCACACCGAGATGCTCGATGCCGGCGAGCGCGTCGACGTGCAGTTGCTGGGGCAGGGCCTGGAACCGGCGGACCTGATCCTGATCGGCAGCCACTGCGTCGGCCTGGACTGGCTGGCGGGGCAGATGATCGGCGAGGGCTGGCGCGTCAAGTCGCTCAACGTGGGCAGCAGCGGTGGCCTGATGGCGGCCAAACGCGGCGAGTGCGACATCGCCGGCATGCACCTGATGGACCCGGCCAGCGGCGAGTACAACCGGCCGCTGCTGACCGATGCGCTGGAACTGATTCCCGGCTATGGGCGGATGCAGGGCATCGTGTTCCGGCCGGGCGATGCCCGCTTCGAGGGGCGCAGCCTCGACGAGGCGGTCGCGGTGGTGACCGGCGACCGCGACTGCGTGATGGTCAACCGCAATGCCGGCAGCGGCACGCGCGTGGTGATCGATCGCTTGCTGGGCGCGGCCCGCCCCTCAGGCCACGGGGTGCAGACGAAATCGCACAACGCCGTGGCGGTCGCGGTGGCGCAGCGGCGCGCCGATTGGGGCATGGCGATCGACACCGTCGCGCGCCAGTACGGGCTGGGGTTCATTCCCGTGCAGGAGGAGCGCTACGACTTCATCGTGCCGAAGGCGCGGCTCGAGCGAGCGCCGGTGCAGGCCTTCCGCCGGCTGCTCGCGGCGGCGGGCACGCGGGTGGCGCTGCGGGGGCTGGGCTTCCGCGTCGACGCGGGTTGAGGCGGATGGCGATCCGGTGTCGGCAAGAATGACGGCATGAAGCAAAGAGAACAGACCCATCGATCCGGCGTGCCGACCCTTCGTTGTCTGTCGAGCGTGCTGCTCCTCATCGGTGCTTTGGCGGGCTGCAACCTGGCGCCGAACGCGGCCGGGCAGATCAGCGAGCGCATCGGCGAAGTGGCCAACGAGCCGTCCAGCAAGGAGCTGGACCTGGGCCGGCTGACCTCGTTCGGCTGGGACAGGCTCTACCTGTTCAAGGCCGGCACCACCCGCGAGGCGATCTGCCGGTTCCTGAGCGCGAACCGCAACCTCTGCGACCGCGTCGTGCGCTACGAGTCGGTGCCTGCGGCCCACATGGCCATCCTGTTCGCGCTCGACGGGCGGCTGACGCACATCGAACTGCATGCGCTGGCCAACGGCGAGTTCGATGTCGACCCCGGCCCCGAAGGCCTGCCACGGTCCGACTGCGTCTTCAGGGTCAGGCATGCGGCCTCCACGGGCGAAGCGTCGGTGGCGCACCTGGAGCCGATCCCGGGGGCTGCCTCAAGCCCTCGATAGCCGAGGCGCCAGGGATTCAGGCCCTACCCCGTCGCGTCCGCATTCGCGGCGCGCAGCGGATCGGACACCTCCAGCCAGTCCAGGTCGTTCTCCAGGCTGTGGAAGGCGTCGTCGCCGATCTCGCCGGCCTCGCGCATGGCGAGCAGCGCGTGGCGGGCGGCCTGCAGCGCGGCGCGGTAGCCGCTGTCGTATTCGGCGCCGAACGAGGCGAACGGGCTCTCGCTGCCGTGCAGCGGCCGGCCCAGGTGCATCTTCAGGTTCTTGCGCACCAGGTCCCCGGCCGCGGACTGCTCCTGCGGCAACTGGGCGAAGGCCGCGTCCAGCATGCGCTGGCGGGCGGCATGCTCCTCGTGCGCAACGGGGTCGCCGTCGCGCAGCTTGAGCGCGCGCAGCAGCGGCTTCAGCGTCAACCCCTGGATCAGCAGCGTGCCCAGCACCACGAGAAAGGCCGTCAGCACGATCAGGTCGCGGGCCGGAAAGCCCTCCGGCAGCGCGAGCGCCGCGGCCAGCGTGACGATGCCGCGCATGCCCGCCCACGAGATCACCAGCCCGCTGCCCACGGTGGGCCGCAGCATCGGCCGCGGCGGGTGAAAGCCGTGGCGCCGGTCGCGCCAGCGCACCACCGCGTTGAAGCTCATGTGCCATGCGACGCGCACGCCGATGACCGTGGCCAGCACGGCGGCCGCCACCCCGAAGTACTGCTCGCGCGCCGCCGGCGCCAGCTCCACCAGGATCGGACGGACCTGCAGCCCGATGAAGATGAACGCGAAGATGTTCAGCGCGAACACGACGGTGGCCCACACCGCGTTGGTGGGGATGCGGATGCGCGCCGGGATGCGCGCCGGCGCCATCCGGGCCAGCGTCATCGCGAAGCAGACGGTGGTCAGCACGCCGGAGAGCCCCACGTGCTCGGCCACCTGCCACACGGTGAAGGTGCCGACGAACTGCAGGACGATGGCCGTCGGGATGTGCTGCACCCGCTCGAGAAGACGCTGCGCGAGCCAGCCCAGCGCCGGCCCCGCGATCAGGCTGCCCAGCACGGCCAGCAGGAAGGTCGGGGCCACCGCCTGCACCGAGAAGCCGCCGGCGGCGACGGCGCCGACCGCGAGGCGGTAGATCAGCAGCGCGCTGGCATCGTTCAGCAGGCTTTCGCCTTCGAGGATGCCGAGGATGCGCTGCGGCGGGCGCAGCGGGCGCAGCACGGCCGTGGCGGCCACCGCGTCGGGCGGGGCGACGATCGCGCCCAGCGCCACTGCGGCGGCCCACGGCAGGCTCGGCACGAGCGCATGGGCCACGACGGCCACCGCGGCCGTGGTCAGGCCGACCGCGACGATCACCAGGCTGGCGAGCGGCGCCCAGTTGTCCCGGAGATCCCGCAGCGAGGCGTCGTAGCCGGCATCGACCAGGATGGGCGCCACGAACAGCGCGAGCACCAGGTCGGGTGGCAGGCTCACCTGGGGTGCGCCTGGAATCAGCGCCAGCAGCGCGCCGCCGATGGCGAGGAAGACCGGGTACGGCGCCCCCGCGCGGCGAGCGGCGGCGGCCAGCACCACGGCGGCCACGAAGAGGATCAGGATCTGTTCGAGTTCGCGCACCGCGGCAAGTATGGAGCAGGCGTGCCGCCTTGCACGCGTATCATCGATGCGCGTCCGCAAGGACGAGGAGATGATCATGCGCATGGTGTCTCGCCGGGTGGCCTGCCTGTTGTTCGGAGCCCATCTGTTCGCAGTCCCTCTGTTCGCAGTCCCCCTGGCCGCTTCGGCGGTGGAGATCGTCCGCGTCCCGAAGCCCGAGTTCGAGGGCGATCACCGCTACGACTACGCGCTGCAACTGCTGCAGCTCGCGCTGTCGAAGAGCGGCACCGAGTACCGCATGCAGGCGGCCGAGACCCCGATGAACCAGGAGCGGCAGGTGCTGGAGATCGAGGCCGGCCGGAGCATCGACGTCGGCCCCATCCCGAGTTCCGCCGAGCGCGAGGCGCGCCTGCTGCCGGTCTACATCCCGATCAACAAGGGCCTGCTCGGCTGGCGGCTGGGCCTGATCCGCAAGGGCGACAAGGGGTTGGTCGCGGGCATCGACACGCTGGACGACCTGAAGCGGCTGCGGCTCGCGCAGGGGCAGGAATGGCCGGACACGCAGATCCTGCGGGCCAACGGCATCGACGTGATCACCGCGCCGAAGTACGAAGGCCTGTTCAAGATGCTGACCGGCAAGCGCTTCGACTACTTCCCGCGCAGCATGATGGAGATCTGGGAAGAGCAGGCCCTCAATGCCGACACGCTGGAGGTGGAGCCGCGCCTCGCCCTGCACTACTTCTACGACGCCTACTTCATGGTGAACCGCAAGAACACCCGGCTCGCGCAGGACATCCAGGCCGGCCTGGAGAAAGCCATCGCCGACGGCTCCTTCGACAAGCTCTTCCAGCAGTACTTCGGCGAGTGGCTGCGCAAGGCGCGCCTCGAGACGCGCACGGTGATCGAGTTGCGCAACCCGCTGCTGACGCCCGGGACGCCCTCCAACCGGCCCGAACTCTGGTACGACGCCAAGCGTGGGCGATGAGGCGGGCGCCGGGCCCGGCGTTCAGCCCAGCGCGCGCAACTCGGCCATGACCGGGTGCAGCAGCCGTTCGACACGGCCCAGCAGCGGCTCGACGCCGGCGTCGTCGACCTCGTCGATGCAGGCCCGCTCGAGTTCCGTCGCCGCCTGGTGCACGGCGCGCACGGCCAGCGTGCCGGCGACGTTCTTGAGGTCGTGCGCCATGCGCATCGCCGTCGGCATGTCACCCGTCGCACGTGCGGCCCGGAAGCGTTGCGCGAAGTCGGTCTCGCGGTCGCGGAACATGCGCATGAGCCGCAGGTACAGGTCCTCGTCGCCCATCGTGGCGGCGATGCCGGCCGGCCGGTCGATCGCCGGGGAGTCGTCCGCTGCCGCCGCGGCCGCCGCGGCCGGCCGGATCCAGCGGGCGAGGGTGGCGAACAGTTCGCCCACGTTGATCGGCTTGGCGACGTGGTCGTTCATGCCGGCCGCCAGCACCTTCGCGCGGTCGCCGACCAGCGCGTTGGCGGTCATCGCGATCACCGGCAGGTCCTGCCATTGCGGTTGCTGGCGCAGCGCGCGCGTGGCCTCGTAGCCGTCCATCACCGGCATCTGGCAGTCCATCAGCACGCCGTCGACCTGCTGGTGCGCAAGCACCTGGAGCGCCTCGCGGCCATCGCAGGCCACGCTGACGGTGATGTCGGCTTCGCCCAGCACGCTGAGCGCGATCTCCCGGTTGATCGCGTTGTCCTCCACCAGCAGGATGTGCGCGCCGCGCAGGCGCGCCTGGTGCCCGAGCAAGGCCTCCTGGCGCTGCGTCGCGCGCGGCGCACGGGGATGTGCCAGGCCCAGCGCCTCGCCGCAGGCGTCGAGCAGCGTGGAGGGCGTGACCGGCTTGGTGAGGACCGCGCCCACGCTGACCTGCCGCCGCGTCAGCTGCCGTTGTGCGTCATCCCGGCTG
>NZ_JBFUGN010000211.1:0-10281 GCF_056402895.1 Rhizobacter sp. P3_B12
AGTGGCACGCCTGTGTGAAGCCGAGGTGCGGCGCGCGAGCCAGTCGACCGTCGCTGTTACATGGGGCGGGAGCCAGACCACCAAAGACGGAGGTGTTGATGTTCATGTCGCGCTGCCAGCTGGCGTGGCATGGGCCGAGGGCTTCGTTCCGCGTCGCGTTGCCGGCTTCCAGGTTAAGAAGCCCGACATGGCGGCAAAAGCCGTCAGGGATGAGATGAGGCCAGGCGATACGCTGCGCCCGGTCATCGCCGACCTTGCCGCCGTCCAGGGTGCTTACGTCATCGTCAGCTCAAGCGGCACGGTCTCCCATACCGGCCTGAGCGACCGCAGGAAGGCCATGCGCGAGGCTCTTGGTGATCTGGTTGGCGGGGAGGACTTGCATCTCGACTTCTACGACCGTCGCCGCTTGGCGACGTGGGTCAACGCATTTCCTGGCGTCCTCGTGTGGGCGAGGGAGCGAGCTGGGCGTGCGATTGCCGGTTGGCGTGCTTGGGGTCCATGGAGTGGCGCTCCGGAGCAAGCGGGCAGTTTCATCGCGGAAGAAGCGCTCCGAGCGCGCCAAGGTAGCGAGGAGCTTTCGACAGCAGCGGCACTCGAATGGGCGTGCGAGGTTCTTGCTCGACCTGGCAAGGCCGTCCGACTCGTCGGCCTGTCCGGCGTGGGCAAGACAAGGTTTGCACAGGCGCTTTTTGAACGTGAGGTGACGGCCAAGTCTCTGGACCCGGCGGTGGTTTTGTACGCCAACATGAATGATGGCCCCACCCCTCAGCCTGTAGCCGTCGCCACCGACCTGATTGCCTCGGCGCAACGTGCCGTGCTGATCGTCGACAACTGTTCCTCCGCCTTGCACCGCCAACTGGCGGAGCTTTGCGCTACGTCGGGCTCGGTGCTCAGCTTACTGACCATCGAGTATGACGTGCGAGAGGACCAACCGGAGGGCACGGAGGTGCTGGGTTTAGAGCCGGCGTCGGAGGAGCTGATCAACACCTTGTTGCGGCGACGCTTTCCTGAACTCAGCGGGATCGATGCACGTCGCATCGCGGTGGTGGCGGGTGGGAATGCACGCATCGCTATCGTCTTGGCCGATGTGGTACGGCGCTTTGGAGAGATTAAGAGCCTCACGGACGACGAACTGTTCCAACGCCTTTTCTGGCAGCGCCATGCCATCGACAAAGAACTGCTGCAGGCCGCGAAGTTTTTGTCGCTGGTGTATTCGTTCGATGCGGACCCCGAGTCCGATGCCAGCGAGCTAGAGATCCTGGGAAGGCTTGTCGAACAGACGCCACGCCAATTGCTCAGCGCGTGCAGCCAACTGGACTCGCGCGACCTGCTGCAGCGACGCGGTCCCTGGAGGGCGATATTGCCGCACGCCATTGCCAATCGACTGGCCGGCTGGGCGCTTGATGAGATCCCGAACGAGTGGATAGATGGCCCTCAAGGCCTAGGCGGGTCGCCGAGGCTGCTGCGTTCATTTTCTCGACGGCTCTCCATGATCGGGACTCATCCACAGGCCATGAAAGTCGCGGCTCGGTGGCTGGCCCCGGGCGGTCCGCTCGGCGACCTGTTGTCACTGAACGAGGATGGACACCACATGTTCATCAACATTGCTGCCATAGACCAGACGGCGACGTTGAAGACGCTGGAGCGTGCAAATTCACCCGGCGTCTGGCGCCAGTTCATGCAGGTGATTCGGTCGCTTGCCTACGAACCGGTGATGTTCGAACGCTGCGCCGCGATGCTGTATCAGGTCGCTGTCGCCCCCTCGGCGACGCCGCAACAGAACCCGGCCAGGTCGCACTGGGTGTCGCTGTTCCAGATCATGAGCTCAGGCACCCACGCCACCTTAGCGCAGCGGGTGGCGCTCGCTGAGTCGCTGTTGGATGCCGCGGACGGCACCAGCCACTCGATGGGATACGCTGCCATCAACCAGCTACTAGCCACCGCAAACTTTCACTACAGCATCACCGATGAGTTCGGTGCCAGGTCGCGAGACTATGGCTATCGCGCCCGCAACACTGACGAGATCCGCGCATGGTTCGCCACCGTGATGCAGTTGTGCGAACGCAGATTGGTTGATCACCGCGATGCAATCAGGTCCGCTCTGGGCAGCCACCTGCGGGGGTTGTGGACTCGTGCAGGGATGCACGAACAGGTGGACGCGCTGGCACGTCGCGTTGCTGCCGATGGGTTCTGGCTGGAGGGGTGGGCGGCCTGTCGTCGCATCTTGCGCTACGACCAAAATAAGGCGGAAGGTGACGTTCACGCCCGGCTCGTTCGTCTGGAGTCTGCTCTTCGTCCGGCAGGACTTGAACAGCAGGTCTCGGCGGTGCTGCGGGCAACAGGCTGGAACATGGAACCAGATTCGGATAGCCCCTCACCCGATGCGGGCGGTTCCTACCAACGGCGGGCCGAGGCCGCGAAAGAACTCGGTGCAGCCCTCGCGAATGAAGCGGCGTTGATCGACCAGCTCAATGACGATTTGTACAGGGGCGGTGTCGCTGCCTATGCGTTGGGCCAAGGCTTGGCGCAGAGCTCGGCCGACGCTGATCATCTCTGGCAGCGACTGTTGATGGGCTTCAAGACGCGGCCCAAGGCTGAGCGCGACCCCCGCGTGCTGATAGGGTTCCTATCTGAACTGGCTGCGGGTGACCGGGCGCTGGCGACCAAGCTTTTGGATCTGGCATGGCAGGACACGTCACTCTCTGAAATACTGGTCGAACTGCAGCTCGGGATGTCACTTGATGATCAGGGACTGAATCGCCTGCAGGCGGCCTGGGCAGCAGGCACGATTTCCACCGTGCAGTTGAAGTCCATTGGCCATGCTTCCAAGTCGCTTGATCCGGTAGCTTTACGCGACTTCCTGATCGCGATTTCGAATGACCAGCTGGGTACGCACGTCGCGCTGAGCATCCTTTCGGCGCGCGTCTGGAGCCCAGAAAGAGATTGCGAACAGCAGCAGCCGGCCCTGGTCGATGCAGCGCGGCATCTGCTGAGTAGGCTGACGTTGGATCGGAGCCAGTTCACGGAAGATTCGGACTACGAGTTGCGCGATCTGATCCGGCGAATGCTGCCAAGCCCGGACGGAGAATCTGCCGCTCAGCAGTTCGCCCGGCAGCTAGTCAGTGACCTTCTGGCGGATCGCGTCTATGCTTTCGAGCACACGGATTTGATGCGTGCCCTGCTTGAAATCCACCCCGTTTCGGTGCTGGATGCCTGGTTCGACGTGGCGGTAGATGACGGCGCGGCGGCGCGGCTGCTGCAGGCGGACAAGCATCACGGTGTTTCACCGACCGATGTCATCCCAGCGAACAAGGTGCTGCAGTGGTGCGAGAAACGTCCGGCCGAACGATTTCTTCTGGCCGCATCGTTCGTGCCGTTTTGCGAGCCGAGTGAAACTGCCGAGGATGGCCCTCGTTGGTCTACACAGGCGCAGCAACTGTTGATCCACGCGAAGGATAAAGATGCCGTGCTGGCCCGCCTCGCCGATCAGTTCTCACCGTCTTCGTGGAGTGGGTCACGTGCCACCATCATCGAGAGGAATGCCACCTTGCTCGGCCAGGTCGGACAGATCGTCCCGGCCGAGCTGACGCCAGGGCTTTCTGCGCTGCGACAGAGGCTTGCCAAGGAGGTCGAGGGGGAGCATGCGTTCGAAACGAGAACCCAACGGGGCCGCGATGAACGTTTCGAGTGATGAGAATTTGGCAGCCAACGCGCTCCGCGATGCCGCAGTGTCAACGATGATGCTCGCGCGAATACTGAGGCGGCAGGTTTCAGTTGCGGCGCCATTTTGATCTCTCGCCGCTCCCTCGTGATCAGCCAGAATGGCTAGACACGAGCTCGATCAAAGCGTTGAGCTGCACCAAATAAGCCTCGGCATTCCTCCGGGACAGATATGGCGACGCGCCGTAGAGGTAGCCCGGTGAATACTGAGGATGGCGGGTCACGGCGTGCAGTTTGTCGGTCGGCACCTGGACATGAAGATTCCGGTAGTCCTCGTACTGAACGTGATCGTCACGTTGAGCCATTCCGAGTGGCTTGTAGTCACGGCCGAGCAAGATGAAGCGATCTCGGCCCTCAAGTGGCTGCAGCACGTAGGGCAACAGTACCCTCATCTCGATGTAGCCGACAGACATCGAGTGGACGGCGTACCGCGGCAGAGAAAGCGCCAGTTCGAGGTAGTTCCTGGCGTACTCCAAGGCGCTCAGGGGATCGGAGTACTGACTCCATAGATCCGGCATCTCGCGGCGCTTGATTCGGTCCGCGTCGGACATGCGCGCGGTACGAGAATCTATCCGGAACACTGCCCTCATCTCCTCAAGGGTGCGCGAGAAGATGGGATAACGGCCACCAGGAGCCAACTCGACTGTCCGATGGAGGATTGCCCAGTTCTGAAAGCCGCGCTGAACGGCCTCCCGATCCAAGGCTTGCGTATGGGTGACGCCCTCGGCGAAGGCGGTTTTCTTCGCTTGGCGCCGCAGGCGCTCAAGGTCGTTGGGAGCCAGAGAGATTTTCATGATCGATCCAATGGTTTGCGCGCCGTCCGTCTTGGTACGCCCACACACCAAGCCTGACAACGCACCAAGGGATGCGATCAGATTCCCGCGGATTTGCCCGCGGGCACGGTGCCGATACGGCTTCGCCAACAAGGTGGGCGGGCAGGCCGACGTGACGGCCTAGAACTGAACTATATCGACAATGCGGCCGCGAGCAAAGGGAGAATTGCCTTCAAGGTGGCGTCGTGCAGCTCAGTCGCATGAGGGAGGCTAGATGGCGAATAGATCCAACGGGCAAAAGCACTGGAACTTAACTTCGTTGGACGAATGGTGGGTTTTGGCTATCGCACTGTGCGTAGCCATTGGCTTGTGGCTTGCATGGAGCTGGGAAGGCGCTAGCCTGGCCCACCGGCTTGTTGCGCATAGGCCTGCAGTCGAAGCGGCTGCTGCTGCAGCCAAGGCCCCATCGGCAAGCGCTGCTGCTCCCCCTGGAGTCGCTGAACTCGGTCAGGCTGGCGACTCATTCGGCGGTGCCAACGCGCTGTTTGCAGCGATCGCCGGTGCGCTTGTGTTTTGGGCAGGGTTTGTGCAGGCAAAATCACTCAAAGAAGCCAGGGACGAATACAGCGACGAGCGACGAGCGACGAGCGCGGCAACGGGAGCAGTTCGAGGCACTGTTCTTTCAGCTGCTCGTGAGCGTCTGGCCGTCCCATCTTGACGGCGGTCAGTTGCTCAAGTCTGCGGCGGAGTCCACCGATGAGGCAACAGCTCTTCGAGTCGGCTATTGGGCAGCATCGGCAGCCGCTCCAACACGTCACGCAAGTAGGCCCAGGGGTCATGCCCGTTCAGACGTGCTGACTGCACCAGGCTCATGATGATGGCCGCTCGCTGACCCGCCAGCTCGCTACCCACGAACTGCCATGCTTTGCGTCCCATCGCCCAGGGCTTGATCTGCCGCTCCAGGTGGTTGTTGTCGATCGCCACCGCACCGTCTTCCAGGTGCCGCGTCAGCGCCGCCCAGTGCCCCAACGTGTAGTCGATCGCCTTGGCCGTCGTGCCGCCGTCCGGGACGAGGCGCCGCTCCAGGCTGAGCCACTGGTGGAGCTCGTCCCATAGCGGCTTGGCCAGCCGCTGCCGCTGAGCTCGTCGTTCGTCATCGCTGAGGCCCTTGAGCTCGCCCTCGACTTCGTAGATGCGCGCGAACCGCCGCAGCGCGTCCAGTCCGATGGGACTCGTGCCGGCCTTCGTCAACTCCTCGAAGTTCCGGCGTGCATGCGCTGAGCAGGCGGCGCTGATGCGACCCGGGTAGTGCTGTGGGTCCACCACGGTGTCGTACGCCCCGTAGCGGTCGGTGAGCAGCGTCCCGGCCCATCGTCGCTCGCCGCGTCGCTCGTCGCCGTTCAGGAACGCCACCGGGTACTGCGCTGCGCGCCCTCGACAGAAGTCGTAGACGACGCCGGGCACCGCGTCGTGCCAACTTCGCGCGTAGGCCCACATGTAGGCCCGGCGGGTCTTGCCCGCCCCGGGGTCCAGCAGGGCCACCGGCGTCTCGTCGGCGTGCAGGACATGGCAACCGAGGACGAAGTGCTTGTGCAGGTCGTACAGCGGCTCCAGCGCCGCGCCGACCTGGCCCGAGCCGGCCGCCAAGGTCGAGCGCGGGGTATGCACGCCTGAGCGGGCATTGATGGTCTCCTGCCGGTAGTACGGCACGTGATCCACGAAGCGGCTGATCGCCGTGTGCGCGAGGAACCCGCTGGCGGCGATGCCGCCCTCGACGATCTCCGGCACGCTCGGTGCCTGCTTGAGCACTTGGCAGTGCCGGCAAGCCCACTTGCCGTAGATGTGGCGATGCACGAAGAACTCGGCCGGCACGATGTCCAGCCGCTCGGTGATGTCTTCACCGATGCGGGTCATGGGGCGCCCGCAGCCGTGCTCCTGGCAATCGGTGCTGTCGGGCTCATGGCGGTGCTCCACGCGGCGCAGATGCTCCGGCAGTGCATTGCGACGGGGCTTGCGCGGCGGCGCCTTGGGCTTGGTGCCGGCCGCCGCCGCGGCCGCCGCGGCTTCACGGCGCAGCCGATCGAGCTGCGCACGCAGCGCGGCTTCGTCCTCGGCCAGCGTCTCTTCGAACAAGCGCCGCTGGTCAGCGTTCATCGCCTCGGACTTCGCGCCGTAGGTCCAGCGCTTCAGGCGCGCGAGCTCGAACTGGATCTTCTCGATCCTGGCCTCGCGCAGCGCGATCTCGCGGTCCTTGCGCAGCAGCTGCGCGTCGCGTTCGGCGAGTTCGCGGCCCTGTTGTTCAAGCCGCTGCTGCAGTTGCTCGATGAGCGCGGCTGCCTGCGGGGTCAGACCTTGCAGGTCGTGAGGTTGGAGGTCGCGAGCGCCGAGCATGTCCGGCATCGTGCCGGGCGCGACGGCCTCGCGCCATCGGCACAACTGCCGTTGTCAGCGCGCGGCGGTCATGCTCGGGTGATGCACTGCATCTCGGGCAGGCGCTGCCAGGGCAGCCCCAGCACCAGGGCGTCGAACTGCGCACCCGTGAGCGCCAAGGAGGGCGCAACGCCAGCGACCGGCCAGACGAAGCGGCCGGCGTTCAGGCGCCGCGCCGCGCACCACACGCCGAAGCCGTCGTGCACGAGCAGCTTGATGCGCGTGCCACGCGCGTTGGCAAAGAGGTAGCCATGGTGGGCCTGCGCGACACCGAACACCTGCACGACGCGGGCGAGCAGCCGCTCAGGCCCGGCGCGCATGTCCACGGGTTCAGCCGACAGCCACATGGCGTCGATGCGGATCATCGAAGCAGCTCGCGCATCCAGGCAGCGCACTCGCTGGCCGCACTGGCCGGCCAGGTCACCGTGACGGCGGTCGGGCCGCGCTGCAGCTCGATGCGGATGTCGGCTATCGGTGTCGGCGCAGCGGGCGCAGGCAGCGCCACGGGCACAAACGCGGGCGCCAGCGTTGGATGCTCCACCCTGCGCAGAGTCTTGGCGGGCACGTCGATCGACGTCGTCATCTCTGCCTGGCGCACCCAGCGGCGCAATAGGTTGGCGTTGATGCCATGCGCCATCGCCACGGCTGCCATGGACATCCCCGGCTGCATGCAGGCTGCCACGGCATTGGCCTTGAACTCGTCGCTGTGGAGCCGACGCCGGCGCCGAGCGCCAGCGGGTTGGACGGGGAAGGTCATACGTATCCACCAAAGTTGAGGTGGGTACGAGGCTCCTATGTGCCTATCGCATTCTCAAGATGGTCAGACTGGACGCTCACGCAGCACAATGCCGCTGCCGTCGCCCCGCTTGGCCGCGTCGGAAGTAGCCGCCACCGCGATCCAAGGAACGTCCCTCGCAGCGGCTTGTACATCCATCACATGCGCCACCACCGGACCGACGCTGTGGCAACCGCATCCCTTCCAAATGGAGCAGCCATTCCGGAACGCCGATCGGTTGAGGTTTCAGCAAGTCTGCCGTTGCGTGGTCACCCTCGCGGAAAATTGGCCATACGCGTCCGAAGAGTTCTGACGTCATCAGCATCGAGTGCCAAGTCCTCGCGCTCTTGCACCATGTAATCGATCACCTCGCACAGGACCTCTAAGCGCGCCACTGACAAGTGAGGCCCAATCACCGCATCCCAGAAACCCCGGTCTTTCAAGCAGGTGATGATGTGCGCTCTTGTCAGCGGATTCTCGAAGAAGCCCACCACCTTCTGCTCGTGCAGGCTTACCACCAGAGCGCGCAGAAATGTACCGAGGTAAGCTGCAGMAGCCTGCACAGGCAGGTCAAGAAGGGGTGTAGAAGCAAGGAAGCCAACAGAGTCAATATCGACCGCCATGGGATCCACATCGATGAAGGCATCAGCCTCTTCCTGTGTCCAGTTCCATCCGGTCAGTCGCAGGTCCATGAGGTGCGGGGCAGGGACGTCCGCCCAAGCCTCCTCCACCGCATGACTCAACTCCAATGCGTCTCTCATAGTTTGCTCAGAACGTCCTTTTGATTGGCAATCTGTTTTGCCAGGTCCGCAACAGCACCCTCATGGTGCGCCCTTCTCTCTGCCTCGGTGTCGTATTTTTTCTTTGTCCATTCGATCTTGTCGCACCCTTTGTCGATGTACTCGCGACGCTTGACCTTCAGGCGTTCCAATGCCTCGATCTGCTGTGTGATGAGGGCTTTGATGCCGTCGACGTCACCGGCCAGAGGGCGATTGTTAAAGATCCGGTTCTTGATGGGCTTGATCTGCGAGGCGTAGCCCGCCTGCTCGGTCTTGATGACATCGTAGTCCTTGTGGATCTTCTCGCACTCCTCGGCAAGCTCCYGGTCGGCAGCTGAAAGCCCCGCCGGAATCATGCTGCTCGTCGACGGCGCACCCGACGTCCCGGGCGGGTGCGACCCGTGGTTGCTAGTCGTCAGGTCGAGGTGCCGGCAGACGGCTTTGCCCTCGATCTTCACATCCATCGACCAGGCCTGGAAGTAAGTCTTGCCGGTGATCTGGTGCGTGATCACGCTCGCCCCGAAGCTGCGCGTGGCTGCCTCGTTGCCCAGCGTTGCTGGCTTGTAGTACGACTGCTGCGCGAGAGCTGCTGGTTGGCGCCCCAGCAGCACCGTGACGGAACCCTCTTTGAGGTCGCTGGAGAAAGACGTATCGGGATAGGGGACGGGGATCGGTCCCGCCGGCGGTCCCGGCGGGGACAGGCATACGTCGGGGAATCGGGCGATGCTTTTGTTCAAGTCGCCCTTGCCGGCGACTTCTCGCATGTTGGCGAAAACCGCGTGCGTCACCTTGTCCACCTCGGATGTGATACCACTGCCGCCGCGCGGTTGTGAAAAGCTCCGCTCGCATGGAGCGCCGCTACCGGGCCGGGCRCATACCCGCGCGCCCAAGCCTGCTCGACCCAAGCCAGCTGCACGAAGCCAGCAACCGCGCCACAGTCGCCCACGCAGTCGGCTGGGTGCCACAGAGGCTGCTCAGGACGTACCTGCCGCATCAGTCGCGCCTGCGTTACGACCAGTTCCTCGAAGGCATAGGACTCACCTCCAACGTCACTCAAACGAAAGTCAACCTCGTGAAGCCCGAGACCCGCCTCGACGAGCGCAGCACGTAGCGCCGCCGTCATGCCGTTGGCGCGGAAAGGCTCTTCATTCGTGACCGTCGCCGGCTCGGTCCCGAAGCCCAGTCCCAGCACGGCGAGACCACCCCCCTCCGGCGGCTCCTCGCTGACCAGGACGATGCAAGCTGCCTCGCCAGGGATCAGGCCGTCGCTCTGCAGGCTTGTCTTCAGCCGTCCGGATCGATCGAGCCAACTCAGTGTGCGCGCGTCGATCAAGCTGTCCACAGCGACCACCAGGCATGCTCGCGCCTGCGTCTCGCTGTGCATCGTGCGCGCAAGGCTGAGCGCCTGGATCACGCCAACTGCGCCGCCCGCCACGTGCGCGGTTCGCCCGTGCGTGGAGGGTGCGCCATCCGGCAACTGTGCGTTGCTCATCAGGCCGGCCAACCGCGCCCCAGGCCGGTCTGCCTCGCGTGTGCACAGGATCAATGGAAGGGATGCGGCCCGCAGACGCTCTGTTGACGGGGGATCAAGTTGCTCGAACGCGAGCCTCAACAACGCGGCCTGTCGATCGCGACCGCGCATTTCCGCCGGCAACGCCTCAACGGCGGCGCCCACGAGCGGCTCGCCTTCTCTGTCGGTGTAGTGCAGCATCGTGAAGCCGGAGACGCCCGCTCGCAGCGCTGCCGCAGCGCTTCTCGGCTGGTAGCCGACGGGGCAGATGAGGCTCAGACAGGTGACGTACAT
>NZ_JBFUGN010000212.1:0-7760 GCF_056402895.1 Rhizobacter sp. P3_B12
GCAGCGAGAGGATGGTTCGGCAGGTGTACGACCGCAGGCGCATCCGCGTGGCCAAGCCGACGCGTTAGTGCGCCACGCTCCCCTCAACAACAACACGTGACTGCTCATGGACGGATATCGAAGTGCATCGTGGAAACAGTTCAGGGCTGAGGTGCTGCTGCTCGACGAATTCGCGTGCAAGCAGTGCCGGCGCTCTGAGGGCGTTCGCTTGCATGTTCATCACAAGCGGTACATCCCGGGTCGAAAGCCATGGGAGTACCCACATCACATGTGCGAGACGCTTTGCAGCGGTTGCCACGCGGCAGAGCACGGGATCATTCCTCCGAAAAGCGGCTGGACCTTCATCGGGCATGAGGACCTTGGCGGCCTGTACGGCGAATGCGAGTACTGCGGCACGGAGATCCGGCACTCTTTCCTCGTTGAACACGAGAAGTGGGGTGCCATGGAAGTCGGCGAGCAGTGCTGCGACGAGTTGACCAGCACGCGCTTGGCGACAGGACACCTTGCGTCGGTTCGGCGCCACCTGGACCGGCGCAAGCGATTCGTTTCTTCGGTGCGCTGGATCCGCAAGCGCCCGGGTGTCCAGGCCATCAAGCAAGACGGCATCCGTGTCGAGCTGGTGACCTTCAAGGGCGCCTATCGCCTTCGGGTGCGGGGCCAACTCGGCAAGCGAGAGTACCCGACCGAGATCGAAGCGAAGGCAGGAACCTTCGACCTGATCGAGTCCGGCGTCCTCAGAAAGTGGGTGAACCTGAAGAGAGAAAGCGAACGCCGACAGTGATCAGCGAGCGCAGGGCGAACCCCCTTCTTGGCATCGATATTCCAAACTTTGGAATATGAGGCGCTGCGCGCACAAAAAATAGGCAGCTCAGAAAGCGGAAAAACCCTTGTAAGTCGTTGACTCACAAGGGYTTTTTGTTGGCGGAGTGGACGGGGCTCGAACCCGCGACCCCCGGCGTGACAGGCCGGTATTCTAACCAACTGAACTACCACTCCAATTCTTCTTACCGCAGCGGGATTTCGCTTCGAGCATCGCTCTCTGCGCAAGCCCCGCCAAACTTGGCGTCCCCTAGGGGATTCGAACCCCTGTAATCACCGTGAAAGGGTGGTGTCCTAGGCCTCTAGACGAAGGGGACTGAAACTTTCACACCTCCACCACTCTGAACAACGCGCCCCGAGACTTTGGAGTCTTGGTGGAGGTAAGCGGGATCGAACCGCTGACCTCTTGCATGCCATGCAAGCGCTCTCCCAGCTGAGCTATACCCCCATGAATCCGAAAATTCTGGTGGCCATCGGGTTGACTTTTCAGCCTTCCTTCTGGCGCTGCGCTGTTCTCAGTAGCGAAGACCACGATTATAGGCAGATTTTTCAGGCCCTCTGCAAGCGGCTCAAAACTTTTTCACGCGCGAAGAGTTCGAGCACCGCATCGACCGACGGCGTCTGCGCACGACCGCACACCAGCACGCGAACGGCATGCGCGAGCTGCGGCATCTTGAGCCCGTGTGCACCCAGCGTCTCCTTGATCGCGGCCGCGATCGCGGGCTTCGTCCACTCGCTCGCAGCGAACTTCTCGCGCAGCGTCGCGAGCGCCGGCTTCACCGCATCGGTCACGTGCGCCGCCAGGTCTTCGGCACTCGGCGCCACGTCGGCGAAATACATCTGCAGCCAGTCGGCCAGCTCCACCGTCGTCGAGCAGCGGTCCTTGAACAGCCCGCAGCGCGCAGCCGCTTCGTCTTCCGACACGCTGATGCCGCGGCGCGCGAACTGCGCCACCACCAACGCGGCCAGGCGCCGCTCGTCGATCGTCTTCAGGTAGTGCGCGTTGACCCACGCGAGCTTCGCCGCATCCCACTGCGCCGGGCTCTTCGACAGGTGGCTGCCGTCGAACCACGACACCAGTTGCTCGCGCGTGAACAGCTCCTCGTCGCCGTGGCTCCAGCCGAGGCGCGCCAGGTAGTTCAGCATCGCCTCGGGCAGGAAACCGTTCTCCTCGTACGCCGTCACGCTGACCGCACCGCGCCGCTTCGACAGCTTCTGCCCATCGTCGCCGAGGATCACCGGCACATGGCCGAACAGCGGCAGCGGCGCCTTCAGCGCATGGAAGATGTTGATCTGCCACGGCGTGTTGTTCACATGCTCGTCGCCACGGAACACGTGGCTGATGGCCATGTCCCAGTCGTCGACGACCACCGCGAAGTTGTAGGTCGGCACACCGTCGGCCCGCATGATGATCAGGTCGTCGATCTCCTTGTTCGCGATGCTGATCGGGCCCTTGACCAGGTCGTCCCAGCTGACGATGCCGTCGTGCGGGTTCGCGAAACGGATCACCGCCTCCACGCCGGCGGGCGGCGCTGGCAGCGTCTTGCCGGGCGCCGGGCGCCAGCGACCGTCGTAGTGGGTCTTCTCGCCGCGCGCACGTTGCGCCTCGCGCATCACGTCGAGCTCTTCGGGTGTCGTGTAGCAGCGGTAGGCGCTGCCCTCGGCGAGCATCTGGTCGACCACCGCGCGGTAGCGGTCGAGCCGCTGCATCTGGTAGATCGGGCCCTCGTCGCAGTCGAGCCCCAGCCAGCGCATCGACGCGAGGATCTGGTCGACCGAATCCTGCGTCGAGCGGGCCACGTCGGTGTCTTCGATGCGCAGCACGAACTCGCCGCCGAAGTGGCGCGCGAAGGCCCACGAATACAGCGCGGTGCGGGCCGTGCCCAGGTGCAGGAAGCCGGTGGGCGACGGGGCGATGCGGGTGCGGATCGGTCGGGTCATGGTCGATGGAATCAAAGGGTGTCGAGGCCGGCCAGGCCACGCAGCAGGTCGGTCTTCAGGTCTTGCACGTCGTCCAGGCCCACGGCCACGCGGATCAGGCCCTGCGTGATGCCGGCCGCCTGGCGCTGGTCTTCGGTGAGCCGCCCGTGCGAGGTGCTGGCCGGGTGCGTGATCGTGGTCTTGGTGTCGCCGAGGTTGGCGGTGATCGAGCAGACCTGCGTCTGGTCGATCACGTGGAAGGCATTCTTGCGGGCGCCGGTGGCATCGGCGCTCTTCACGGTGAACGACACCACCGCGCCGCCCGAGCCCGATTGCTGCGCCATCGCCAGCGCATGCTGCGGGTGCGAACGCAAGCCGGGATAGAACACGCGCGCCACCTGCGGCTGCTGCTCGAGCCAGCCGGCCAGCTGCAGCGCGCGCTCGCCCTGCGCCTGCATCCGGATCGACAGCGTCTCCAGCCCCTTCAGCACCACCCAGGCGTTGAACGGCGACAGCGACATCCCCGCGCTGCGCATCACCGGCACGAACTTGTCGTTGATCAGTTGCTCCGGCCCGCACACCGCGCCGGCGATCACGCGGCCCTGCCCGTCGAGGTACTTGGTGCCCGAGTGCACGACCACGTCGGCGCCGTACTCGATCGGCCGCTGCAGCGCCGGCGAGCAGAAGCAGTTGTCGACCGCCAGCAGCGCGCCGGCCTCGTGCGCGATCTGCGCCAGCGCGCGGATGTCGCACACCTCGGTCAGCGGGTTGGTCGGCGATTCGGCGAACAGCAGCTTCGTGTTCGGCTTCAGCGCGCGCCGCCATTCATCCGGATCGGTCTGCGAGACGAACGTGGTCTCGACGCCGAACTTCGCGAACTCGCGGCCGAACAGCATGATCGTCGAGCCGAACACGCTGCGCGAGCAGATCACGTGGTCGCCGGCCTTCAGCAGCGCCATGCCGAGCAGCAGGATCGCGCTCATGCCGCTGGCCGTGCCGATGCAGGCCTGCGCGCCTTCGAGCGCGGCCAGGCGCCGCTCGAACATCGTCACCGTCGGGTTGCTGAAGCGCGAGTAGATGAAGGCTTCTTCTTCATTCGCGAAGCGCGCGGCGGCACTCGCCGCATCGGGCTGCACGAAGCTGCTGGTCAGGAACAGCGCCTCGGAGTTCTCGCCCCAGGCGCTCGGCGGCAGGCCCTCGCGCACCGCGAGCGTGTCGCGCCGCACGTCGGCCGGCAGCTCGACGCGCGGAATGCCCCGCTTCGCCGGCGCATCGGCCATCAGCTGCGCTCCGTGGTCGCGCTCTGCAGCGCGAGGCGCGAGCGGTCGGCACCCTCTTCCTCGTCGCCGCCCTGCGACTTGCGCTGCGTCGCGATCGCGTCGAAATCGGCGGCCGACACGTCGCCCGTCACGTAGTAGCCGTCGAAGCACGAGGCCTCGAAGCCGTTCAGCGTCGGGTTCAGCGCGCCCACCACCTTCTTCATCGCGGCCACGTCCTGGTAGATCAGCGCATCGGCGCCGATGAACTGGCGGATCTCCTCGATGCTGCGGTTGTGCGCGATCAGCTCTTCGCTGGTCGGCATGTCGATGCCGTAGACATTCGGGAAGCGCACCGGCGGCGCAGCCGAGGCCATGTAGACCTTGCGTGCTCCCGCCTCGCGCGCCATCTGCACGATCTCTTTCGAGGTGGTGCCGCGCACGATGGAATCGTCCACCAGCAGCACGTTGCGGCCCTTGAACTCGACGGCGATCGCGTTCAGCTTCTGGCGCACCGATTTCTTGCGCACGCCCTGCCCCGGCATGATGAAGGTGCGGCCCACGTAGCGGTTCTTCACGAAGCCCTCGCGGTACGGCTTGCCGATCTTCTGCGCGAGCTGCATCGCCGACGGGCGGCTCGACTCGGGGATCRGGATCACCACGTCGATCTCGCTCGGCGGCATCGTCGAGATCAGGCGCTGCGCGAGCGTCTCGCCCATGTTCAGCCGCGCCTGGTAGACCGACACGCCGTCCATCACCGAATCAGGCCGTGCGAGGTACACGAACTCGAACATGCACGGGTTCAGCGTCGGGTTCTCGGCGCACTGCTGGGTGTGGAGCTTGCCGTCCAGGTCGATGAAGACGGCCTCGCCCGGCGCCACGTCGCGGATCAGCTTGTGGCCGGTGCCTTCGAGCGCCACCGATTCGCTGGCCACCATCACTTCGGGGCCGTCCGCCGTCATCGCCTCGCCGAAGCACAGCGGGCGGATKCCGTACGGATCGCGGAAGGCCAGCAGCCCGTAGCCGGCGATCAGCGCGACCACCGCGTACGAGCCCTTGATGCGCTTGTGCACCGCGCCGACCGCCTTGAAGATCTCCTCGGTGGTCAGCGGCAGGTCGCGCGCGGCCATCTCGAGCTCGTGCGCGAGGATGTTGATCAGCACCTCGGTGTCGCTCTCGGTGTTGATGTGGCGGCGGTCGATGTCGAACAGCTCCTGCTTCAGCGAGTGCGCATTGGTCAGGTTGCCGTTGTGCACCAGCACGATGCCGAACGGCGCGTTCACGTAGAAGGGCTGGGCCTCTTCCTCGTTGTAGGCGTTGCCGGCCGTCGGGTAGCGCGTCTGGCCGAGGCCCACGGTGCCCGGCAGGCCGCGCATGTTGCGGGTGCGGAACACGTCGCGCACCATGCCGCGCGCCTTGTGCATGAAGCACTTGGTGCCCTGCATCGTGACGATGCCGGCGGCATCCTGGCCGCGATGCTGCAGCAGCAGCAGCGCGTCGTAGATCAGCTGGTTGACCGGCGTTTTCGAGATCACGCCAACGATGCCGCACATGGGAGAGTCCTTGCTGGTTCAACCGGCCCGCGTCATGCGGGCAGGTGGGAAGAGAGTTGAGGCGGAAGCACGGGCTTCAAGGCCGCCAGGGTGGCATTGAGCCACGGCGCGCCCACCGAGCTGGTCCAGGCCGGCGAAGTCACCATCGGCGTCATGCCGACCACCAGCCCGATGGCCAGCAGCACGATCACGCCGCGCAGCAGGCCGAAGAAGCCGCCCAGCAGCCGATCGATCAGGCTCAGCGGCGTCACGTGGATCAGGAAGCGCAGCAGCCGCGCCAGGATGCCCCAGACGATCAGCGCCGCGACGAAGGTGAGCGCGAACGCAGCCGCATGGTTGATGCCGGAGCCGATGCGGCCGACCGGGATGTGCGGCGCGACCATCGGCGTCAGCCACTGCGCGGCGAACCAGGCCGCGAACCAGCCGACCAGCGACAGCAGCTCGAACACCAGGCCGCGCACGAGCCCCACCAGGACGGAGAGACCCAGGATGCCGAGAAAGACCCCATCGACCCAGCCCATCGTGCGCCGTCACAGCGTCAGGATGGCCGACGGCAGGCCGGCGGTCTTGATCTTCGCGGCAGCCCGGTCGGCCTCGTCGCGCGAGGCGAACGGGCCGACCCGCACGCGGATGCGGTTGCCCGCCGAGGTCTCGACGACCTGCGTGTAGGTCTTCAGGCCGAGCTTCTCGACCTTGTGGCGGGCCTCGCGGGCGGCGGTGACCTCGGCGAACGCACCGACCTGCACGACGAAGCGGCCGGCCGCCTCGGGCGTGGCGGGCTTGCCGTCGAGCAGGGCCTGCGCGCGGGCGCTGTCGGTGGGCTTGGCAGCGGGTTTTTCGGTGGGCTTGTCTGCCGGCTTTTCAGTGGGCTTTTCGGCCGGCTTGCGTTCGACCGGCGCCGGGGCCGGCACCGGCTTCGGGGTGATAGCCGCCACCACCGGCGGCGGCACCGCGGCGGCCGGCGCCGAGGCCGGCTGCTCGCGGCCTGCATCGGCCGTGTTCTCGTTGATCACGCTCGGCGGCAGCGGCGCCGGCTTCGCATCGGCGGCCCGCGCGTTGGTGGCGGCCGGGGCCGGCGTCGTGGCGGGCGCGGCAGCCGGGGTGTCGCGCCGCAGCTCGACCGGCGTGTCAACCGGCAACGGACGCGGCTGGGTCTCGAACAGCAGCGGGAAGCCGATCACGCCGGCGATCACCAGCACGGCCGCGCCGATGAGCCGCTGGCGCGCGCGCGTGCGGGCCTGTGCGACGGAGTCGGGGGATTCGGCCACCGGGGGCGCCTTCGCCTTGGACTTGGCGGGCGCTGCGCTGTTGGGCGTGTTGCCCGGCGTGCGCTTCAGGAAGGACAGCAGACCCATGAAGAGCTGATTCCAGGTGAGCAACGAGCGATCAGCTCAGGTGCTTGGCAGAGAGACGGGGGATGCCGTCCTTCAGCACGCCGCCCACGGTGAAGAACGAGCCGAAGACCACGATTCTATCAGCGGGGTCCGCCGCCTCGATGGCCGCGCGCAGTGCCTCGTCGGGGCTCGCGTGACGGAATGTAGCGACCGGGCCCGGGCCTTTCAGCGCCAGGCGCTCATGCAGTTGCTGCAGCTCGGCGGCGCCGGCCGCGCGTGCGATCGGCAAGTCGGTGAAATGCCACGCATCGACCAGCGGCGCCATGCGGCGCAGGATCGCTTCGAGGTCCTTGTCGGCCATCGCGCCGAACACCACGTGGGTGCGCGGGAAGAAGCCCATCTGGTCGAGGTTCTCGGCCAGCGCGCCGACCGCATGCGGGTTGTGCGCCACGTCGAGCACCAGCGTCGGCTGGCCCGGCACGATCTGGAAGCGGCCGGTCAGCTCGACCGACGCGAAACCGTTGCGCACCGCCTGCGCGGTGATCGGCAGCCGATCGCGCAAGGCCTCGAAGGCGGCCAGCGCGGCCGACGCGTTCAGCAGCTGGTTGGCGCCGCGCAGCGCCGGGTAGGCGAGCCCGCTGAAGCGCTTGTCGCGCCCGCCCCAGCCCCATTGCTGCTTGTCGCCGGCGTAGTTGAAATCGCGGCCGAGCAGCCGCAGCTCGGCGCCCACCTCGGCCGCATGCGCGACGATGCTGGCCGGCACCATCGGGTCGCCCACCACCACCGGCTTGCCGGCGCGCATGATGCCGGCCTTCTCGCGGCCGATCGATTCGCGATCGGTGCCGAGCCAGGCGGTGTGGTCGATGTCGATGCTGGTG
>NZ_JBFUGN010000213.1:0-7748 GCF_056402895.1 Rhizobacter sp. P3_B12
AGCTMAAGGCCTACCTGCTCGAAGGCCTGGGCGGCATGCTGCGCGAATCGCTGCGCAACATCGCGCGCGACGAGGTGCTGGTGGTGACCAGCTTCCACAGCTACTCGCGCGACGTGATCGATGCCGCCGAGGCGGCGCAGCAGGCCGGCGTGCCGGTGATCGCGATCACCGACAGCGCGCTGTCGCCGCTGAAGCGCTCGGCCAGCGTCTGCTTCGAGCTCGGCCTCGCGTCCGACCAGGTGTTCCGCTCGCTGGTCGCGCCGCTGTGCCTGGCGCAGGCCATCGTCGTCACCACCGGGCACCGGCTCGCCGAGATGGCGGCCCGCCCCCGCACCCGACCCCGTCATTTGAATGGAGATGCTGCATGAGTGTCAGAGATTCCGTCCCGCCGGCGGCCCGCGCGCTGGACCTGGTCTGCGTCGGGCGGGCCGCCGTCGACCTGTATGGCGAACAGCTCGGTGCGCGCCTGGAAGACGTGCAGACCTTCGCGAAGTACCTCGGCGGCTCGCCGGCCAACACCGCGGTGGGGGCGTCGCGGCTCGGGCTGCGCTGCGCGATGCTGAGTCGCGTCGGCGACGAGCACAACGGCCGCTTCGTGCGCGAGACGCTGGCCGCCGAGGGCGTCGACGTGTCGCAGCTGAAGACCGATCCGTCGCGGCTGACCGCGCTGGTCTTCCTCGGCCTGCGTGACCGCGACACCTTTCCGCTGGTGTTCTACCGCGACAACTGCGCCGACATGGGCCTGTGCGAGGACGACGTCGACC
This sequence comes from Rhizobacter sp. P3_B12, assembly GCF_056402895.1. NCBI lineage: Bacteria > Pseudomonadati > Pseudomonadota > Betaproteobacteria > Burkholderiales > Sphaerotilaceae > Rhizobacter > Rhizobacter sp. P3_B12. Next base: position 765 of record NZ_JBFUGN010000213.1, read on the forward strand.
CGGCCGTGATCGCCAGTGCCCGCGCGCTGCTGATCTCGGGCACGCACCTGTCGCGGCCCGGCACGCGGGCCGCCTGCCTCGCGGCGATGCGCGCCGCGCGCGCGGCCGGCACGCGCGTCGTGCTCGACATCGACTACCGCCCGGTGCTGTGGGGCCTGACGGCGCCCGGCCTCGGYGAGCAGCGCTACATCGCGTCGGCCCACGTCAGCGCGCAGCTGCAGGAGATCCTGCCGCTGTGCGACCTGGTGGTCGGCACCGAGGAAGAGGTGCACATCGCCGGCGGCAGCGACGACAGCGCCACCGCGCTGCGCCGCATCCGCGCGCTGACGCCGGCGCTGATCGTGATGAAGCGCGGGCCGATGGGCTGCGTGGCGTACGACGGCACGATCCCGGCGCGGCTCGACGACGGCGTCGCCGGCCCGGGATTCCCGGTCGAGGTGTTCAACGTGCTGGGCGCGGGCGACGCCTTCATGGCCGGGCTGCTGCGCGGCTGGGTGCGCGACGAGCCGCTGCCGCAGGCGCTGCGCTATGCGAATGCGTGTGGCGCGATCGTGGTGTCTCGGCATGGCTGCGCACCGGCCATGCCCAGCTGGGTCGAACTGAGCCATTTCCTCGCGCACGGCTCGCGCCACCAGCGGCTGCGCGAGGACGCGAAGCTGGAGCAGCTGCACCGCGCGTCGACCCGTCACCGCGCCTGGCCCGGCCTCGCGGTGCTGGCCTTCGACCACCGCGCGCAGTTCGAGGAGATCRCCGCGAAGCACGGTACGCCGCGCGAGCGCATCCCGCAGTTCAAGGCGCTGGTCGCACGCGCCGCGGCACAAGGCCATGCGGCAGCCCGCGCGGCGCACCCGCTGCGCCACCCGGGCCAGGCCTTCCCCGAGGCCGGCGTGATCCTCGACGGCCGCTTCGGCGAGCAGATCCTGCCGCCGCTGACCGGCGTCGGGTTGTGGGTGGCGCGGCCGGTCGAGCTGCCGGGCTCGCGGCCGCTGGATTTCGAGGACGGCTGCAACGTCGGCCTGGCGCTGCGCACCTGGCCGCAGGAGCACGTCGTCAAGTGCCTCGTGTACCACCACCCCGACGACGAGGCCGGGCTCGCGGCGCAGCAGGTCGCGAGCGTCGGCCTGCTGGCCCAGGCCTGCAACGCCACCGGCCACGAGCTGCTGCTGGAGGTGATCCCGCCGCGCGGCATGGCCACCGACGACGAGACGCTGGCGCGCGCGCTGCGCCAGTTCTATGCCGCCGGCATCCAGCCCGACTGGTGGAAGCTGCCCCCGCCCGCCAGCGAGGCCGCGTGGCGCCACATCGGGGACGTGATCGCGTCGAACGACCCGCTGTGCCGCGGCGTGCTCCTGCTCGGCATGGAGGCGAGCGAAGCCGCGCTGCGCGAGGGCTTTCGCGTCGCGGCCGCGCAGCCGCTGTGCAAGGGCTTCGCGGTCGGCCGCTCGCTGTTCGCCGACGCGGCGCACGGCTGGTTCGCCGGCACGCTGGACGACGCCGCCGTCGTCGAGCAGGTGGCGGCGAGCTACCGGCGCCTGATCGAGTTCTGGACCGAGGCCCGCGCCGAGTGCGCGAGCGGCTCGCTCGTCAATTGACACCCACGAAAGGAAACACCATGACTGCTAGCAAGAACCCCCGCGTCGGCTTCATCGGCCTCGGCATGATGGGCCACGGCATGGCGAAGAACCTGCTCGCCARGGGCTTCCCGGTGAGCTTCGTCGCGCACCGCAACCGCGCCAACCTGCAGGACCTGCTCGATGCCGGTGCGAGCGAGCAGCCGACGCGCGCCGCGGTGGCCGTCGCGAGCGACGTGGTGATCATCTGCGTCACCGGCTCGCCGCAGGTGGAAGAGATCGTCTATGGCCCCGAAGGCCTGCTGGCGGCTGCCGCGAAGGGCCTGACGGTGATCGACACCTCGACCGCCGAGCCGGCCTCGACCGCGCGCATCCGCGCCGATTTCGCGGCCCGCGGCGTCGCCTTCATCGACGCGCCGCTCGCGCGCACGCCGAAGGAGGCCGAGGAGGGCCGGCTGAACACGATGGTCGGCGCCGAGCCGGCCGATTTCGAGCGCGTGCGCCCGGTGCTCGCGGCCTTCTGCGAGAACATCTTCCACGTCGGCCCGCCGGGGCACGGCCATGTGCTGAAGCTGATCAACAACATGCTCGCGATGACGACCGCGGCGGCCATCGCCGAGGCGGTGGCCACGGCCGCGAAGAGCGGGCTGTCGCTGCAGAAGCTGTTCGACGTGATCTCGGCCGGCGGCGTCAACTCCGGCATCTTCCAGATGATGCTGGGCAAGACGCTGCAGGGCGACCTGACCGGGCTGAAGTTCGCGATCGGCAATGCGCAGAAGGACCTGCGCTACTACACCCACCTGACCGAGATGCTGCCGACGACGAGCTTCGTCGCCGAGGCGGCGCACCAGAGCTTCGTGCAGGCCGGCAACCTGGGCCTGGGCGACAAGTTCATCGCGTCGCTGCTGGAGGCGCAGGAAAAGCTGAACAACGTGCAGATCATTCCGCGCTGATCCTGCGCGGACCACCACAACAACCCTGGAGACAAGCATGGACAAGTCGACGAAAGAAGTTCAGGCGATCGATACCGGCGCCGCGGAGACGGGCACACCTGACACCGGACGGCGCAGCCTGCTGAAGGCCGGCGCCGTGGCGGCCGCCGCGCCGGCCGCCTTCTTCGGCCCGTGGGCGCACAACCGCGTCTGGGCCCAGGCGGCCACGGCCAAGCCGCTGGTGATCGGCCTGACGATGGACGCCTCCGGCCAGTACGGCGCGAGCGGCGGCGAGGAACGGCTCGGCGCGATGATGGCCATCAAGGAATACAACGACAAGGGCGGCGTGCTCGGCCGGCGCATCGAGGCGCTGCACATGGACACCGAGACCACGCCGGCCTCGGGCTCGCGCATCGCCGAGCGGATGATCACGCGCAACGAGGTGGCCTTCCTGGTCGGCGCGCTGCACTCGGGCGTGGCCAACGCGATCTCGCAGGTCGCGCAGAAGTACGGCACGATCTTCCTGAACACCAACTCCAGCTCGCCGACCGAGGCCGGCAAGGACTGCCACCGCGTCAAGTTCGTGTGGGACGGCAACGGCACCAACTTCGCGCACGCGATCGTCAAGAACGCGATCAAGGTGAACGGCAAGAACTGGGTGCTGCTGACCAACGACTACGTGTGGGGCCGCACCACCTCGGCGGCGACGCGCGCGATCGTCGAGGCCAACGGCGGCAAGATCGTCGAGGAGCTGCTGGTGCCGCAGAACACCCGCGACTTCTCGTCGTACCTGCTGAAGCTGCAGCAGCTGAAGCCCAATGCGGTGGCCACCGCGATCGGCGGCGACGACATCAAGGCCCTGCGCCAGCAGGTCATCCAGCTGAACCTGCAGAAGAGCATGGCGTGGATCAACAACCAGCAGGACTGGCCGGACGTGTACGGGCTCGGTCCGGAATCGATCTTCGGCGTGTTCGGCACCACCTGGTACTACCGCCTCGACCTGCCGGGCGTGAAGGAGTTCGTCGCGGCCTACCAGAAGCAGTTCCCGGGCATGGCGATCAAGGTGCCAGGCAACGTCTATCACAACAGCTACATGGCGACGCGCGAGCTGCTGCGCTGCGTGGAAGAGGCCGGCACCACGCAGAACATCGCGGTGATCAAGAAGCTGGAGGGTCGCAAGATGCCCGCGCGCGACCGGCTGCAGCACTTCGATGCCTGGATGGACCCGGTGACGCACCAGGTGCAGCAGACCATCTACATGGCGAGCTACAACGAGGCGCCGGCCGAGAAGGACGACATCTTCAAGATCCTGTCGAACGTGGATCCGAAGGAGGTCGTCGATGCGGAGGCGCAGAAGGCCTGCAAGCTCGAGAGCTACGACGCGACGCCCTCGTACCAGCAATGACCCACGCTCGCAGGCGCATGCTGCTCGGCGGCGTCGGTGCCGTCGCCGGCTTCAGCGGACCCTGGGCCCACCACCATGCGTGGTCCCAGGCGAAGCAGAAGAAGCCGCTGCTGATCGGCCTGGCCACCGACGACAGCGGGCCCTATGCCGCCAGCGGCCAGGACGAGCAGCTGGGCATGCGCATGGCGATCGCCGAGTTCAACGAGCGCGGCGGCGTGCTCGGGCGCCGCATCGAGGCGACGCACGAGAACACCGCCGGCGATCCGGCGACGGCGATCGGCGTGGCCGAGAAGATGATCCGCCAGCAGGAGGTGGCGTTCCTGCTCGGCGGCGTGCATTCGGGCGTCGCGAGCGCGATGTCGCGCGTGGCGCAGAAGTACGGCTGCGTCTACTTCAACAGCAACTCCAGCTCGCCGAGCGAGGCCGGTGCCGAATGCCACCGCGTCAAGTTCGTCTGGGACGCCAACGGCACCAACTTCTCGATCTCGGTCGTGAAGGGCGCGATGACCGGCTTCGGCCGGCAGTGGGTGCTGGTCACCAGCGACTACCTGTGGGGCCACACGACGGCCAAGGGCATCCGCCGCATCGTCGAGGCCAACGGCGGGCAGGTCGTCGAGGAGATCCTGGTGCCGCAGGGCACGCGCGATTTCCAGCCGGTGCTCGCGAAGATCCGTTCGCTGAAGCCCGGCGTGGTGGCCACCGCAGTGGGCGGCGACGACCAGAAGCAGCTGCGCACGCAGGTGCAGAGCGCCGGCATGGACCGCAGCGTCGGCTGGATCAACAACCAGCGGGACTGGCCCGATGTCTACGGCCTCGGCCGCCAGGCGCTGTTCGGCATCTTCGGCACCACCTGGTACTGGCGGCTGGCGCTGGCCGGCGTGCCGGAGTTCGTCGCGCGCTACCGCAAGGCCTGGCCCGAGTACCGGCTGAAGACGCCGGGCAACGTGTTCTTCAACGGCTACATGGCCACGCGCGAGTTGCTGCGCGCGGTCCAGCGCACCGGCACCACCAACAACCTGAAGCTGATCACCGAGCTGGAGGCGCTGCGCGTGCCGGCCGCCGACCGCATGCAGCACTTCGATGCGTGGATGAACCCGCAGACCCACCAGCTGCAGCAGACGGTGTACGTGGCCGCCTACAACTCGATGCCGGACCAGCCCGACGACCTGTTCCGCATCCTCGCGCGCGTGCGCCCGGACGAGGTGCAGGACGCCGACAGCGCGCCCGCCTGCAAGCTCGAGCCGCTGGCGGCCACGCCCTCCTACGAACCCTGAACCTTTCGATGCGGATCCGACCATGGACATGCTGATCTCCCTCCTGCCGCACCTGGCCAACGGCATCACGCTGGGCCTGCTGTTCGCGCTGATCGCGCTCGGCTTCATGCTGATCGTCGGCGTGATGGAAACCATCAACCTGGCGCACGGCTCGCTGTTCGCGCTCGGCATGTATGTCGCGCTGTTCCTGCTGGCGCCGAAGCTCGGCTGGTTTCCCGAGGCGCAGGCGGCCTACATGGCGCTGCCGCTGGGCACGCGCTACGGCATCGCGCTGTTCGCGGCGCCGCTGGTGGTCGGGCTGGTCGGGTTGGTGCTCGAGGCCTGCCTGCGCCGCACCTACGGGCGCGACCCGCTGTACGGGCTGCTGCTCACCTTCGGCGCGGCGCTGCTGATCGAGGAGCTGATCCGCCTGGTGTGGGGCAGCAACGAGCAGCAGATGCCGCTGCCGCAGGCGATCTCGGGGGCGTTCCTGATGGGCGACCTGATCTATTCGCGCTACCGTGTGTTCGCGAGCGGCTTCGCGATCCTCGCGATCGCGGCGCTGTGGCTGTTCCTGGAGCGCACGCCGTACGGCGCGATCATCAAGGCGGGTGCGCACGACAGCGAGATGGTGCGCGCGCTCGGCATCAACCTGTCGCGGCTGCGCTCGGCGGTGTTCGCGCTCGGCGTGGCGCTGGCGGCGCTGGCTGGTGTCGTGATGGCGCCGATCTGGGGCATCCGGCCGCAGGTCGGGGTCGACGCGGTGGTGCCGGCCTTCCTGATCATCGTGCTCGGCGGCGTCGGCTCGCTGTGGGGCGCGGTGATCGCCGGCCTGCTGGTCGGGCTGGTCACCGGTCTCACGGGGGCGTATGCCTCCGAATGGTCGCTGATGTCGATGTACCTGCTGTTCATCGGCGTCGTCACGTTCCGCTCGCGCGGGTTGTTCGGCAAAAAGAGTGTTCTCGACACATGAGCGGATACATGAAGACTTCAACTCCCCTGGAAGGCAAGCTCGCGCTGGTCACCGGCGCCGGCGGCACGATGGGCCGCGCGGTGGTGGACGCGCTGCGCGCCGATGGCTGCCGTGTCGCGATGATCGACCTGTCGCTCGCGTCGATGGAATCGCTCGCGGCCCGCCATGGCGACGCGGTGCTGGCGGTGGCCTGCGACATCTCGCAGGCCGAGTCGGTGCGTGCGGCGCATGCGCAGGTGCGCGAGCGCTTCGGCGAGGTCGACATCCTGGTCAACAACGCCGGGGTGCTGTCGAACAACAAGATCGAGGCCACGTCGCTCGCCGAATGGCACCGCGTGCTCGGCGCCAACCTCGACGGCGCGATGCTGTGGTCGCAGGCGGTGGTGCCGGCGATGAAGGCGCGGCGCTGGGGCCGCATCATCAACACCAGCTCGCTGGCCGCGAAGACCGGCGGGCTGACCGCCGGCACCGCGTACTCGGTGTCGAAGGGGGCGATGAGTGCGCTGACCTTCTCGCTGGCGCGCGAACTCGCGGCGCATGGCGTCACCGCGAACGCGATCGCGCCGGCCTATGTGCGCACGCCGATGGTGACCGAGCAGCTGAACGAGGCGCAGCGGCAGGCGCTGCTGCAGCAGATCCCGGTCGGCCGCTTCTGCGAGCCCGAGGAGTTCGCGCATGCGGTGAGCTTTCTCGCATCGCCGCTGTCGGGGTTCATCACCGGCGAGGTGCTGGACCAGAACGGCGGCCTGCTGATGGACTGATGGATGGCCCACCCCCGAGGCGCTGCGCGCCTCCCCCTCGAGGGGGCGACTCCAGTGGCCCGGCAAAGCCGGTTCCACGGAGTCCGCTG
>NZ_JBFUGN010000214.1:0-7701 GCF_056402895.1 Rhizobacter sp. P3_B12
GCTCTCGGTCGGCCAGCAGCAGCGCGTGGCCGCGGCGCGCGCGCGCTCTCGGTCGGCCAGCAGCAGCGCGTGGCCGCGGCGCGCGCGCTGCTCGGCCGGCCCGAGCTGGTGATCGCCGATGAGCCGACCTCGGCGCTCGATGCGGCCACGCAGCAGCGCTTCATCGAACTGCTGCTGCGCGAGTGCAGTGCCGCGCAGGCGACGCTGCTGTTCGTCAGCCACGACCGGCGGCTGGCCACGCATTTCACGCGCGAGGTGGCGCTGGCCGAGTTGAACCGCGCCGCGGTGCTGCAGCAGGAGGCCGCATGAGACCTCTGCTGCAGATCGCGCTGAGAAGCGCCTGGAACCGCCGCGCAACGCTCGGCCTCGCGATCGCCGCGATCGCGCTGTCGGTCACGATGCTGCTCGGCGTCGAGCGCAGCCGGCTCGCGGCGCGCGAGGCGTTCGCGCAATCGGTGTCCGGCACCGACCTGGTCGTCGGCGCCCGCACGAGCCCGGTGCAGCTGATGCTGTACGCGGTGTTCCGGCTCGGCGAGGCGACCAACAACATCCGCTGGGCCAGCGCCGAGGCGCTCGCGAAGCGGCCGGGCGTCGCCTGGACGATCCCGCTGTCGCTCGGCGACTCGCACCACGGCTTCGCGGTGCTGGGCACGAGCACCGGCTACTTCGAACACTTCCGCTACGGTTACCGCCGGCCGCTGGTGCTGGCCGAGGGTCGCGCGTTCAGCGGCAGCATCGACGGCGTGTTCGAGGCGGTGGTCGGCGCCGAGGTCGCGCGCTCGCTGCACTACGCGATCGGCCAGCGCATCACGCTGAGCCACGGCAGCGGTGGCGAAGGCCTCACCGAGCACGCCGACAAGCCGTTCACCATCGTCGGCATCCTCGCGCCGACCGGCACGCCGGTCGACAGCACGGTGCACATCAGCCTGCAGGCGATCGAGGCGATCCACCTCGACTGGCAGGGCGGCGCGCCGATCCCCGGTCTCGCGATCGCGCCCGAGCTGGTGCGCAAGTTCGACCTGACGCCGAAGACGATCACCGCGGTGCTGGTCGGCCTGGACCAGCGCGGCGCGGTGTTCCGGGCCCAGCGCGAGATCAACGAGTTCGACGCCGAGCCGCTGCTGGCGGTGCTGCCCGGCGTCGCGCTCGACCAGCTGTGGCAGGTGGTCGGCGTGGTCGAGCGCACGCTGCTCGCGGTGTCGGCGCTGGTGCTGGTGGTCGGGCTGGCCGGGCTGGTGGCGGTGGTGCTGGCGAGCCTGAACGAGCGGCGGCGCGAACTGGCGATCCTGCGCTCGGTGGGCGCCGGGCCGCGCCACATCGCGGCGCTGCTGGTGGCCGAGAGCGTCGGCGCGACGCTGCTCGGCACCGCGCTCGCACTGGTGCTGCTGGCCGGCCTGTCGCTGCTCGCCGGGCCCTGGCTGCAAGGGCAGTTCGGCAGCGCGCCGGCGCCCGGCGTGTCGGGGGTGGGGGAATGGAAGCTGATCGGCCTGGTGCTCGCCGCCGGCCTGGTGGCGGGGGTGCTGCCGGCGTGGCGGGCCTGCCGCTTGTCGTTGTCGGACGGCCTGACGCCGCGCCTGTGATGAAAGGAAGCCTGATGAAAAGGATCGAGACAAAGACAGTCTGGAGTGGCGTGTTCGCGGCCGTGCTGGCCTTGTGCGGCGCCTGCAGCGATGCGGCCGACGGCCCGAAGGTGCCTGACAGCCCGAAGACCGATGCGGCCGACTACCGCATCGGCGACAAGCTGGCGCCGGCCGTCGCGGCGCGCGCTGCGAGCGCGGCGGTGGCCGGCGGCTACAAGCTGACGACCTGGGAGGACCTGACGCCGAAGGACTGGGACCCGATGAAGGACGTGCAGGCGCTGAGCTTCCGGATGTTCGGCGACGGCGACCCGCGCGCGCAGGCGGCGCTCGACCGGTTGAAGCGGGCCTGGAACAACGCGCCCACCAATGCCGCGATGGACCAGCAGCGGGTGCGCATCGCCGGCTTCGTCGTGCCGCTGGAGGGCGAGAGCGACCAGCTGCGCGAATTCCTGCTGGTGCCTTATTTCGGTGCCTGCATCCACGTGCCGCCGCCACCGGCCAACCAGACCATCCACGTGAAGCTCGCGAAACCGCTGGCCGGCGTGCGCACGATGGACGCGCTGTGGGTCAGCGGCACGATCCACACCGCGTTCAGCGACACCGCGCTCGGCAGCTCGGGCTACCGGATGGAGGGGGATGCGACGGAGGCGTATCGGCGCAGCCGGTGAGTCCATGGGCGCGGCTGTCCGCCGGCGCCGCAGCTGATCCCCGCGTTCCGGCAGTTGGTCGCAAGCCGCTGGGCGCGCGAGGGGCGGACTCCTAGAGTTCACTCCATCGCAGCCCCGCTGCCCTGCCACACCCAGGAGCCCACCATGACCAGCCGCCTCTCCGCCGTCGCCTTCGTCTTCGCCCTGCTCGCCACCGCCTCGCTCGGCTTCGCCGCGCAAGCCCACACCGCGGCACAGACGGCCGCTCGCGCCAAGGCCGACGCCGAGTCCCGCATGCCGGTGATCCAGATGCCGGCGGTGACGGTGATCGGCAAGCGCGTGCAAGCCAACGACGCCTGACCGCCGCCCTGCCCCACAGATTCCTCCCCGCCTGAAGCCATCTCCCATGTGATCTCCGGCTTCGGGCGTTTTTTCTTCCGTGGCCTTGCGCCGGCAAGGCCCTTGCTGCCCGCGCTACGATGCCTGTCCCTCCCCGACCCGCTTCGCGATGGACAGCCTCGACCTGCAAGTGCTCACCCAGGCCCGCCAGTGGCGCGCCGACGGCCACGCCGTCTGGCTGGTCACCGTGCTCGAGACCTGGGGCTCGGCCCCGCGCCCGCCCGGCGCGCTGCTCGCGATGCGCGACGACGGCCTGGTGGTCGGCTCGGTCTCCGGTGGCTGCGTCGAAGACGACCTGATCGAGCGCGTGCGCACCGGCGAGCGCGTTGCGCGCCCGCAGCTGATCACCTACGGCGTCACGAAGGAAGAAGCCGCCCGCTTCGGCCTGCCCTGCGGCGGCAACCTGCGGCTGGTGCAGGAGCCGTTGCTCGACACCGCCTGGGTCGACGAGGTGCTCGAGCGCACGCAGCGGCATGAACTCGTCGCCCGCCTGCTCGACCTCGACAGCGGCACGGTGCAGGTCGAGGCCGCCTCGCGCGGCGACGGCTTCGCGTTCGACGGCCGCCGGCTGCGCGCGCTGTTCGGCCCGCGCTGGCGGCTGTTGATCATCGGCGCCGGCCAGCTCTCGCGCGTGCTGGCGCAGATGGCGCTGGCGCTCGATTTCGAAGTGACCTRCTGCGACCCGCGCGAGGAGTACCACCTCACCTGGGACGTCCCCGGCACGCAGTTCAGCAAGGCGATGCCCGACGACCTGGCGCTGGAGATGCAGCTCGACCCACACAGCGCCGTGGTGGCCGTCACGCACGACCCCAAGCTCGACGACATGGTGCTGCTGGAGGCGCTGAAGTCGCCGGCGTTCTACGTCGGCGCGCTCGGCTCGCGCAGCAACACCGCGAAGCGCCGCGAGCGGCTCGCGATGTTCGACCTGTCGCCCACCGAGATCGAYCGCCTGCACGGCCCGATCGGGCTGAACCTGGGCGGCAATTCGCCGGCCGAGATCGCGGTCTCGATCCTGGCCGAGATCATCGCGGTGCGGCACGGCGTGGGGGTCACGCAGAAGAAGCCGGTCGGCGCCGCGGGGTCGATATCGGCACCGGTGTCGGCCTGACCGGAGCCCCACCGCTTGATCCCCTGGCTGCGCGACGCCCGCACCCCGCTGCCCGACACGCGGCTGGCCCTGCCGCCCGGCTCGGACGCCCCCGGGCTGCTGGCCGCCGGCGGCGAGCTGACGCCCGAGCGCCTGACCGAGGCCTACAGCCACGGCATCTTCCCGTGGTACAGCGAGGGCCAGCCGGTGCTGTGGTGGTCGCCCGACCCGCGCATGGTGCTGCCGGTGGCCGAGTTCAGGCTGTCGCGCTCGCTGCGCCAGACGCTGCGCCGCTTCGCGCGCGATCCCGGCTGCGAGCTGCGCATCGACAGCGATTTCGCATCGGTGATCGGCGCCTGCGCCGGCACGCCCCGCGAGGGCCAGGACGGCACCTGGATCCTGCCGGAGATGGTGCAGGCCTACCGCCGCTGGCATGCGCTCGGCGCGGTGCACAGCTTCGAGACCTGGGTCGACGGGCAACTGGTCGGCGGCCTGTACGGCGTGTGCCTCGGGCGGATGTTCTTCGGCGAGTCGATGTTCTCGCACCGCACCGATGCGTCGAAGATCGCGGTGTCGGGCCTGGTCGCGTTCTGCCGGGCGAACGGCATCACGCTGATCGATTGCCAGCAGCGCACCGGGCACCTGGCGTCGCTGGGGGCGCGGGAGATTCCACGCGAACAATTCGAAACCGGTTTGCCCCCCAGACTCAGGGAGCCCCCGGTGCAGGAATGGTCCTATGATCCCTCGATGTGGGCGCTGCTGGATCCCGGCGCGCCCGTGCAGGAACCTGGTCCGTGACCCATCCGAAAGAGCTACCGCTCGCCTCGCTGCAGTTCTATGCCACAGCGCCGTACCCGTGCAGCTACCTGGGCGGCCGGATGGCGCGTTCGCAGGTCGCGACGCCCAGCCACCTGATCCACGCCGACGCCTACTCGGGGCTGGTCTCCAACGGTTTCCGGCGCAGCGGCATGTTCACCTACCGGCCGTTCTGCGACGGCTGCCGCGCCTGCGTGCCGCTGCGCGTGCCGGTGGCCGGCTTCGAGCCGACCCGCAGCCAGCGCCGCGCCTGGAAGCAGCACCAGGGCCTGCAGGCGCGCGTGCTGCGGCTGTGCTTCGTGCCGGAGCACTACCAGCTCTACCTGCGCTACCAGGCCGGCCGCCACAGCGGCGGCGGCATGGACAACGACAGCATCGACCAGTACACCCAGTTCCTGCTGCAAAGCCGCGTCAACTCGCGGCTGGTCGAGTTCCGCGAGCCGTCGCCCGACGGGCTGGGCGCGCTGAAGATGATCTCGATCCTCGACATCCTGAACGACGGCCTGTCGGCGGTGTACACCTTCTACGAGCCGGAGCCGCGCACCAGTTACGGCATCTACAACGTGATGTGGCAGATCGAGCAGACGCGGCTCCTGAAGCTGCGCCACGTCTACCTCGGCTACTGGATCTCCGAGAGCGACAAGATGGCCTACAAGGCCGACTTCCGGCCGCACGAGGTGCTGCTGGACGGGCAATGGGCGGCTGCATCGGCAGCGCCGACATCAGAAGAAGGCGTACGGATTCGCTGACTCTGCGAGCCCCCCCAATAGCATCGGACACCTGCCGCATTACTGCACCAAACCTGCATATATATAGGCCCCGTCAAGATCGCTCATTCACAGCCCCCTGCACGCAAGCTCACTCCAATTCGTGGAGTCGTCCAGTCTGAAAACGATTTACCTCGCTGCAACTCATGCCACGAAGTGACCTTGTTTCGGGCAGCGGAGCATCGCCACCCGCCCGCCACCTCGCATACACGCGAAGTGACTCCCGTCACAGGCCCCTTCGCCTTGGTCGCAGTACGATCAAACTGCCCAGCAAGGGCGCGGCGAAACCTCAGGGGAAATAATGTACGTTACAGTCGATGGCGAGCACCTATGGAGCATATTCACCGATACGCGAGCGCCAAACGGGCTATACCGCGGCGGCGGCAACACGAAATCAGCAAAGATGACCCGAATGGAGGGTGGAAAAGAAACTGTCCGAGAAGCAGATTTCACCATTCAGTGGGACAAGGGCGCCAACGAGTACGTGGTGTACCCGAATCCAACCAAAGGACTATCCTTTTCCAATTCGATCGAGCGCCTGAAGGACATTCCAGTTGAAGGCAAGGTATGGCTCTTCCCTCGGGATAAAGAGCTACCAAAGGGCTTGGTCATGAACTACAAAACCTTTGATCACCCCCTGCTCAATGTTAAGGAAAAGATGTCTCTTCCGACGCTGATTGAGAAGCTGAAGGAAATGGAAGCCCTGATGCACAACACCGGAGTCAAGATATGAGCCAGGTTATTGAATATCCAGCACCCTTGAAGGCGCAACTCCTGAAAGTCGCCTCGACGCGCAAGTTCCCCCAAGTGCAGCAGATCCTGGCTCGCGGTGGCCCGGACGAACTGGTGGTCGAGACGCAGGAGGAGGCCCAGGCGTTGGTCAACGTTGCCCGGCTGGAAGTGCTCGAAGCGAGGCTGCGGTATCCGTTCTGGGATGAGGATTCGCCGCAGTACGACCCCGCGCACGAGGATGCCTTCCAGGATGTCCAGATGGGGATCTTCGAGAAGACCGTGATGTACGTCGGTCAGACCTTCGAGATCGTCAGCAAGGTGTAGTCAGCAAGATCCAGTCAGCCGGGCTGCAGGCTCTCGACGACCCCGTCGGCCAGCGCAAGGCTCGCCGTGAGCCCCGGCGACTCGATCCCGAACAGGTTCACCAGCCCCGGCACGCCGTGCTCGGCCGGCCCGTCGATGCGGAAATCCGCCGCCGGCTCGGCCGGGCCGACCAGCTTCGGCCGCACGCCGCTGTAGGCCGACTGCAGCGCGCCATCGGGCAGCGCGGGCCAGTAGCGGCGCACCTCGGCGTAGAAGGCGTCGGCGCGCGACGGGTCCACCCTGTAGTCGATCGGGTCTCGCGTGGCGTCATCCAGCCATTGCACGTCGGGCCCGAAGCGGGCTTGGCCGCCGAGGTCCAGCGTCAGGTGCACGCCCAGGCCGGCGCGCTGCGGCAACGGGTAGATCAGGCGCGAGAACGGCGCCCGGCCGGCCAGCGAGAAGTAGTTGCCCTTGCAGAAGCGGGCGGTCGGCTGCGCCGTGGTCGGCAGGCCAGCGGTCGCCTTCGCGAGTGCCGGCGCCCACAAGCCTGCCGCGTTGACAACGATGCGGGCCGCCAGCTCCATCGGCTGCTCGCCGCCGACCTCGATGACATGCACGCCCGGCCCCGCGTGCAGCGCCCGCACCGGCGAGGCCAGCGCAACCATGCCGCCGTGCCGCTCCAGGTCGCCCTGCAACGCGAGCATCAGGCCATGGCTGTCGATGATCCCGGTCGATGGCGACCACAGCGCTGCCAGGCAGGTGAGCGCCGGCTCCATCGCGCGCGCCTGCGCTGCGTCGAGCTTGACCAGGTCGTCGACACCGTTCGCCGCGGCCTGCGCCTGCAGGGCCTGCAGCCCGGGCAGTTGCTCAGGCTCGGTCGCCACCAGCAGCTTGCCGCAGCGGCGGTGCGTGACGCCACGCGATTCGCAGAACGCATAGAGCTGCCGCTTGCCCGCCACGCACAGGCGCGCCTTCAACGACCCGGGCGGGTAGTACAGCCCGGCGTGGATGACCTCGCTGTTGCGCGAGCTGATGCCGGTGCCGATGGCGTTCTCGCGTTCAAGCACCAGCGTCTCGAGCCCTCGCATCGCGAGCGCACGCGCCACCGCCAGCCCGACGACACCGGCCCCCACCACCACTGCTTCGACACGGTCCATGCGGCATTGTGACCTTGCCCTCGGATCTCGCATCCCATAGCCGAGGGCATTACGCGGCTCGCTTTTCCTGGGCAGCGAGCCAAGCCCGTTCGAATTGCATTGGACTGACGTAGCCGAGCGTCGAGTGAAGCCGGCGGTGGTTGTAGAACGCCAGCCAGTCGATGACCTCGTCCTTGGCGGCCCGCACTGTCTCGAACTTGCGCCCATACAGCC
>NZ_JBFUGN010000215.1:0-7675 GCF_056402895.1 Rhizobacter sp. P3_B12
GCCGACCGCCCCAGCCGAGCCCCCAGCCCCTCCGGCCACCCGCCGCGCCGCGCCCAGCGGAAGCAGGAGCAGCGTCTAGTCGTCACTCGGCAACGGCACCTCGACCACCGGCGGCTCCCCACGGAAGACCCGCACGATGTGCAGATAGACCATCGCGTTGACGTAGAACAGCACCACCACCATCGCGATGCGGAACACCTTGATGCCGAGCTTCTGCCAGTGCTTGTCGTCCATCGCGAGGAACATGCCCCACGCGATGCCGCTGCCCAGCAGCAGCAGCGCCGCAAGGCCGAGCATGATCCAGCTGAAGATGGCCATCAGGGGTGCGGGGAGTTGAGGTTGAAGGGTGTCACCACGCCGGAGCCAACGCAGCAAGACCCGCCGGCGCTTCGCGTTCGTCCTCGAAGCTGRCGATCTCGTAGCTCGACGCATCGGCCAGCACCGCGCGCAGCAGCTTGTTGTTCAGCGCATGGCCCGACTTGTACGCGGTGTACGCGCCGATCAGCGGATGGCCGGCCACCTGCATGTCGCCGATCGCGTCGAGGATCTTGTGCTTGACGAACTCGTCGTCGTAGCGCAACCCGTCGGAGTTCAGCACGCGGTAGTCGTCGACGACGATCACGTTGTCCATGCTGCCGCCCAGGCCCAGCCCGCGCGAACGCATCATCTCGACATCCTTCGTGAAGCCGAAGGTGCGGGCGCGCGCGATGTCGCGCTTGTAGTGGCCCGAGCCCATGTCGAACACCACGCGCTGGCCGGTCTGGTTGACCGCCGGGTGGTCGAAGTCGATTTCGAACGTGAGCCGGTAGCCGCTGTACGGCTCGAGCCGCACCCACTTCAGTTTCGGCCCCTCGCCCTCGCGCACCTCGACCGGCTTCAGGATGCGCATGAAGCGCTTCGGCGCATCCTGCAGCTCGATGCCGGCCGACTGCAGCAGGAACACGAACGATGCAGCCGAGCCGTCGAGGATCGGCACCTCTTCGGCCGTGATGTCGACGCGCAGGTTGTCGATGCCGAGCCCGGCGCAGGCCGACAGCAGGTGCTCGATGGTGTTGACCTTCGGCGCGCCCGGGTCGCCGTTCAGCGACAGCGTGGTCGCCATGCGCGCCTCGGAGATCGACAGCACCGCCACCGGGATGTCGACCGGCGTCGGCAGGTCGATCCGGCGGAACACGATGCCGGTGTCGGGCGGCGCCGGCCGCAACGTCAGCTCGACGCGCTGGCCGCCGTGCACGCCGACGCCGACGGCGCGCGTCAGGGACTTGAGGGTGCGTTGGGCAAGCATCCGCGGATTCTATTCAGTGGGCGACCCAAGCACGCTTGGATCGCCCTAACGCCTTGATAGCGAGCACCAACCTCAATCGGCTTGCTTGCGCAGGAACGCAGGGATTTCAATTTCATCCATCCCGTTGCTCGCCAGCGCATCCACCTTCGCCGCGGCCGTGCGGCCGTTGCGCCAGACGCTCGGCACGCTCAGGCTGCTGTAGTCGTGCGCGCCGCCGCCCGGCGGGTTGACCGGCTGCGTCAGCACCGGGATGTTGTCGGTGCCGGTGCGCTGCGCGACCTGCGTGTGGACCACGCTGATCGGCGCGGCGACGCGCTTGGCCGGGCTCAGGCCGGTGGCGATCACCGTGACGCGCAGCTGGTCGCCCAGGCTCTCGTCGTAGGCGGTGCCGTAGATCACGTGTGCATCGTCCGCGGCGTAGCGGCGGATGGTGTTCATCGCGTTGCGGCTCTCGCTCAGCTTGAAGCTGCCCTTGCCGGCAGCGATCAGCACCAGCACGCCGCGCGCGCCGGACAGGTCGATGCCCTCCAGCAGCGGGCAGGCCACCGCCGCATCGGCCGCCTTGTGCGCGCGGTCCGGGCCGCTGGCCGTGGCCGTGCCCATCATCGCCTTGCCCGGCTCGCTCATCACCGTCTTCACGTCCTCGAAGTCGACGTTGACGAGGCCCGGGATGTGGATGATGTCGCTGATGCCGCCGACGGCGTTCTTCAGCACGTCGTTGGCATGCGCGAAGGCCTCGTCCTGCGTCACGTCGTCGCCGAGCACGTCGAGCAGCTTGTCGTTCAGGATCACGATCAGCGAATCGACGTTGGCTTCCAGCTCGGCCAGGCCCGCGTCGGCCGCCTTCATCCGGCGGTTGCCTTCGAAGTCGAACGGCTTGGTGACCACGCCGACCGTCAGGATGCCCATCTCCTTCGCGATGCGCGCGATCACCGGCGCGGCGCCGGTGCCGGTGCCGCCGCCCATGCCGGCGGTGATGAAGAGCATGTTCGCGCCCTTGATCGAGTCGCGGATGCGGTCGACCGCTTCTTCCGCCGCGGCGCGGCCGGCCTCCGGCTTCGCGCCGGCGCCGAGCCCGGTGCTGCCGAGCTGGATCAGGTGGTGCGCCGTCGAGCGGTTCAGCGCCTGCGCGTCGGTGTTCGCGCAGACGAATTCCACGCCTTGCACGCCGCGCGAGATCATGTGGTCGACCGCGTTGCCGCCGCCGCCGCCGACGCCGATCACCTTGATCTGCGTGCCCAGGTCGAAGTCTTCGATCATTTCAATGGCCATGGTGTTCTCCAATCCTTGTTGCAGTTGCCGTTCTGGGGTGGGACTCTGATGAGTCCTCGTCTGGTGTGTTGTTGTTCTTCATGGGGGATGCCTGCTGCCACCGAGCGCGAGGCCGAGGCATGCGTGAGTGCTTGTCTTCATGCGTTGTCTCCGTGGTGTGTCAGAAGTTGCCGAGGAACCAGTCCTTGGCGCGACCGAAAAGCGTCTTCACCGAGCCGGCCTGCTGCGCGGCCTTGATGCCGCGCGCACGGCCGAGCCGTGCCTCCTCGAGCAGGCCCATCACGGTGGCCGAGCGGGGGTTCGCCACCATGTCGTGCAGCGAGCCGTGGTACGTGGGAATGCCCTTCCTCACCGGCTTCAGGAAGATGTCCTCGCCGAGCTCGACCATGCCCGGCATCACCGCCGCGCCGCCGGTCAGCACGATGCCGCTGGACAGCAGCTCCTCGTAGCCGCTCTCGCGGATCACCTGGTGCACCAGCGAGAAGATCTCTTCGACGCGCGGCTCGATCACGCCGGCCAGCGCCTGGCGGCTCAGCATGCGCGGCGGCCGGTCGCCCAGGCCCGGCACCTCCAGGTTCTCGCTCGGGTCGGCCAGCAGCTGCTTGGCGACGCCGTACTCGACCTTGATCTCCTCGGCATCCTTGGTCGGCGTGCGCAGCGCCATCGCGATGTCGCTGGTGATCAGGTCGCCGGCGATCGGGATCACCGCGGTGTGGCGGATCGCGCCGTCGGTGAAGATCGCCACATCCGTGGTGCCGGCGCCGATGTCGACCAGCGCCACGCCCAGGTCCTTCTCGTCCTCGGTCAGCACCGCATGGCTGGACGCGCTCGGGTTCAGCACCAGCTGGTCCACCTCCAGCCCGCAGCGCCGCACGCACTTCACGATGTTCTCGGCCGCGCTCTGCGCGCCGGTCACGATGTGCACCTTCACCTCGAGGCGGCCGCCGCTCATGCCGATCGGCTCCTTGACCTCGTGGCCGTCGATCACGAACTCCTGCGGCTCGACCAGCAGCAACCGCTGGTCGTTCGGGATGTTGATCGCCTTCGCGKTCTCCACCACGCGCGCCACGTCGACCGGCGTCACCTCCTTGTCGCGCACGATCACCATGCCGGTGGAGTTCTGGCCGCGGATGTGGCTGCCGGTGATGCCGGTGTAGACGCGCGTGATCTTGCAGTCGGCCATCATCTCGGCCTCCTTCAGCGCCTGCTGGATGCTCTGCACCGTCGCGTCGATGTTGACCACCACGCCGCGCTTCAGGCCGTGGGCCGAGGCGATGCCGAGCCCGGYGACGCGCAGCTCGCCGTCGGGCAGCACCTCGGCCACCACCGCCATCACCTTCGCGGTGCCGATGTCGAGGCCGACCACCAGGTCCTTGTATTCCTTGGCCATGTTCCGTGTCACCCTCTCATTTCCGTCTGCCGGGGGCCGCAGCCTCCAGCGTCGTGGTGATGCCCTTGAGCCGCACCGCATAGCCTTCGTTGTGGCGCAGGTCGGCGTAGACCAGCGGCCGCTGGTAGCGCGCGATCACCTGCGGCAGCGTGCCGAGGAATCGCTCGACGCGCGCCTGCATCTCCTGATCGGTGCCGCGGCCCAGTTCGACCTCGGCGCCGCTGTCGAACTCCGCACGCCACGAGCCGCGCCCGCTCAGCGACAACGCGTCCATCTCGAGCTCCTGCCGCGCGAACAGCGGCGCGAGCCGGCGGTACATCGCGAGCACCTGGCCCGAGCTGCCGTCCGGGCCGGCCAGCGTCGGCAGCCGGTCGTCTTCCACGTCGCCGAGGTTGGCCTCGAACACCTCGCCCTCGGTGTTGACCAGCTTGTCGCCGTCGTCCTGCGACCACAGCGCCGCGGCGCGGTGCTCCTGCAGCGACACCGCGATCCGGTTCGGCCACACGCGGCGCACGATCGCGTGGCGCACCCACGGCACCGATTCGAACGCGCGCTGGCCGCGCCCGAGGTCGAAGGTGAAGAAGTTGCCGGCCAGCTGCGGCAACGCATTGGCGCGGATCGTCGACACGCTGTTGCGCGCCAGGTCGCCCTCGACGCGGATCGCACGGATCGCGAACACCGGCTGGCGCGACAGCCACAGCATCAGCAGCGCCATGAAGATCGCCGCGGCCAGCACGAAAAGCGCCGACGCGCTGGCGTTGAGCAGGCGCACGTCCACCGGCAGCTCGGCGGCCGGTGTGCGGTGGAGTGCGGCGGTGTGGCGCATGCGGTTGGGGTGCGGTCAGGCCTTCGCGGTGTCGAGCGTGGCCAGCGACAGCAGGTAGGCGCACAGCTGCTCGTAGCTGATGCCCGCGGCCTTGGCCGACATCGGCACCAGCGAATGCGAGGTCATGCCCGGCGAGGTGTTCATCTCGAGCAGGAAGGGCTGGTTGTCGCGCTTGCGGATCATCAGGTCGGCCCGACCCCAGCCGCGGCAGCCGAGCGTGCGGTAGGCCTGCACGACGATGCGCTGRATCTCGGCCTCCAGCGCGGCATCGAGCCCGCTCGGCACGTGGTACTGCACGACGTCGGTGAAGTACTTGTTCTGGTAGTCGTAGGCGCCCTCGGGCGCGGCGATGCGGATCACCGGCAGCGCCCGCGCGCCGGCGCCGCGGCCGAGCACCGGGCACGTCACCTCGGCACCGTCGATGAACTCCTCGCACAGCACGTCGGGGTCGTACCTGGCCGAGAGCGCGACCGCATCGGCCATGTCGGAGTAGCCCTGCACCTTGCTGACGCCGATCGACGAGCCCTCGCGCGGCGGCTTCACGATCAGCGGCAGCCCGAGCTCGTCGGGCACCGCCTGCACCTGGGCGCGGTCCTGGCGGTCGGGCGCGAGCCACACGTAGCGCGGCGTCGGCAGGCCGTCGGCCAGCCAGATGCGCTTGGTCATCACCTTGTCCATCGCGATCGCCGAGGCCATCACGCCGGAGCCGGTGTACGGCACGCCCAGCAGTTCGAGCGCGCCCTGCACCGTGCCGTCTTCGCCATGGCGGC
Source organism: Rhizobacter sp. P3_B12 (assembly GCF_056402895.1). NCBI lineage: Bacteria > Pseudomonadati > Pseudomonadota > Betaproteobacteria > Burkholderiales > Sphaerotilaceae > Rhizobacter > Rhizobacter sp. P3_B12. Next base: position 5,544 of record NZ_JBFUGN010000215.1, read on the forward strand.
CGTGCAGCGCGATGAAGCAGCGCGCGAAGCCTTCGTGCTTCAGTTCGGCGAGTTCGCGATCGGCCGGGTCGAAGGCATGTGCATCGATGCCTTGCGATTGCAGCGCGGCCAGCACGCCGCCGCCGGACAGCAGCGAGATCTCGCGCTCGGCAGAGCTGCCGCCCATCAGCACGGCAACCTTGCCGAGCGACTTCGGATCGATGGGAGTCTTCGGGTTCAACGGGCTGGACATCACACGCCCTCCTTCAACAGTTCGAGCACCTGGCCCGGCACGGCGCCGATCGAGCCGGCGCCCATCGCGATCACGACATCGCCGTCGCGGGCCTGCGCGGCGATCGCCTCGGGCATCTGCGCGATGTCGTCGACGAAGATCGGATCGACCTTGCCAGCGACCCGCAGCGCGCGCGCCAGCGAGCGGCCGTCGGCGGCGACGATCGGCGCCTCGCCGGCGGCATACACCTCGGCCAGCAGCACCGCATCGGCGCTGCCCATCACCTTGACGAAATCCTCGAAGCAATCGCGCGTGCGGGTGTAGCGGTGCGGCTGGAACGCAATCACCAGGCGACGGCCGGGGAAAGCGCCGCGCGCCGCCGCGATCACCGCGGCCATCTCGACCGGGTGGTGGCCGTAGTCGTCGATCAGCGTGAAGTTGCCGCCGCCGTTGGCGCTGCGCGCCGCCGGGTCGCCGTAGCGCTGGAAGCGCCGGCCGACGCCGCGGAACTCGGCCAGCGCCTTGACGAGCGGCGCATCCGGCAGCTCCAGCTCGGTGGCCACGGCCACCGCCGCGAGCGCGTTCAGCACGTTGTGCTCGCCCGGCAGGTTCAGCGTGATCGCGAGGTCCGGCAGCACGACGCCGTTGCGGCGCTGCACCGTGAAGCGCATCTGCCCGCCCGGCAGCGCCTGCACGTCGACCGCGCGCACCTGCACGTCGGCGCCGAGCCCGTAGGTGACGACCGGGCGCGACACCATCGGGATGATCGAGCGCACGCCCGGATCGTCGCCGCACAGGATGGCCGCGCCGTAGAACGGCATGCGGTGCAGGAACTCGACGAAGGCCGACTTCAGCTTCGCGAAGTCGTGCCCGTAGGTGTCCATGTGGTCGGCGTCGATGTTGGTGACGACCGACAGCACCGGCAGCAGGTTCAGGAACGAGGCGTCCGACTCGTCGGCCTCGACGACGATGTAGTCGCCCGAGCCGAGCCGCGAGTTCGCGCCGGCCGCGTTCAGCTTGCCGCCGATCACGAAGGTCGGGTCGACGCCGGCCTCGGCCAGCACGCTGGTGACCAGCGAGGTGGTGGTCGTCTTGCCGTGCGTACCGGCGATCGCGATGCCCTGCTTCAGGCGCATCAGCTCGGCCAGCATCACCGCGCGCGGCACCACCGGCACGCGCCGGCTGCGTGCGGCGATCACCTCGGGGTTGTCGCCCTTCACCGCGGTCGAGGTGACAACCGCCTCGGCGCCGGCGATGTTCGAGGCGTCGTGCCCGACGAACACGCGGATGCCCAGCGACGCCAGGCGTTGCGAGGTGGCGCTGTCACTCTGGTCGGAGCCGGAGACGGTGTAGCCGAGGTTGTGCAGGATCTCGGCGATGCCGCTCATGCCCGCCCCACCGACGCCAACAAAGTGGATGTGCTTGACGGCGTGCTTCATGCCACCAGCCTTTCGAGTTCATTCGCCACGCGCGCAGCGGCGTGGGGTCGGGCGAGGGCTCGCGCCTTCGTCGCCATCGTGTTCAGTGCCTCGCGCGTCAGGCCCTTCAACAGGTCGGCCAGGCGCTGCGGGTTCAGTTCGGATTGCGGCAGGTGCAGGCCGGCACCGTGCTGCGCGAGCCACTCGGCGTTGTCGCGCTGGTGGCTGGTGGTGCTGACGACCAGCGGCACCAGCACGCTCGCGACGCCAGCGGCGCACAGCTCGCTGACCGTCACCGCACCGGCGCGGCAGACGATCACGTCGCAGGCCGCCAGCCGCGCCGCCATGTCGTCGATGAAGGGCAGCACCTCGGCATCGATCCCGGCCGTCGCGTAGGCGRCGAGCACCAGGTCGAGCTGCGCGGCGCCGGTCTGGTGCGTGACGCGCGGGCGCGCCTGCGCCGGCAGCAGCGCGAGCGCCTGCGGCAAGGTCTCGTTCAGCAC
>NZ_JBFUGN010000216.1:0-7659 GCF_056402895.1 Rhizobacter sp. P3_B12
CCATGATCCCGTAGGTCTCCTCCAGCACCTCCTTCATCAGCGGGTGCGGATACTCGACCTCCTCGCGGCCGTGCTTGCGCGCGCAGAAGCTCGGGATCAGGTCCATCGGGCCCGGGCGGTACAGCGCCACCAGCGCGATGATGTCCTCGAAGACGCTCGGCTTCGCATCCTTCAGCATGCGCTGCATGCCGGTGGATTCCAGCTGGAACACCGCGACCGTCTTTCCCTCGCTCATCAGCTGGTAGGCGCCGCGGTCGGTCAGCGGGATCTTCTCGAACGCGAAATCCTTGCGCGACGGATGGCGCGCGACGATGAAGTCCTTCGCCATCTCGAGGATGGTCAGCGTCGCGAGGCCCAGGAAGTCGAACTTGACCAGGCCGATCGCCTCGACGTCGTCCTTGTCGAACTGRCTGACCGCGCTGTTGCTGCCAGGCTGCATGTACAGCGGGCAGAAATCGGTGATCTTGCCGGGCGCGATCAGCACGCCGCCGGCGTGCATGCCGATGTTGCGCACCATGCCCTCGACGCGCTCGGCCAGCGCGAGCAGCTCGGCGACCTCTTCCTCGTTCTTCTCGCGCTCCTCGATCTCGGGCGCCTCGGTGCGCGCGTAGATGATGCCGCTGTCGGGCTTGTCGCCGGGGCGCTTCAGCGTGACGGTCTTGCCGGGCGGTGCCGGCACCAGCTTCGCGATGCCGTCGACGTGGCCGTAGCCCATGCCGAGCACGCGGCCCACGTCGCGCAGCGCAGCCTTGGCCGCCATCGTGCCGAAGGTCGCGATCTGGCTGACGGCGTCGCGGCCGTACTTGTCCTTGACGTAGTCGATGACGCGGTCGCGGTTGCCCTGGCAGAAGTCGATGTCGAAGTCGGGCATCGAGACCCGCTCGGGGTTCAGGAAGCGCTCGAACAGCAGGTTGTAGCGCAGCGGATCCAGGTCGGTGATCTTCAGCGCATAGGCCACCAGCGAGCCGGCGCCCGAGCCGCGGCCCGGGCCGACCGGGCAGCCGTGGGTCTTGGCCCAGATGATGAAGTCGGCCACGATCAGGAAGTAGYCGGGGAAGCCCATCTTCAGGATCGTGTTGATCTCGAAGTCGAGCCGGTCGACATAGCGCGCCATCTCGCGCGCTCGATCGGCCTCGTTCGGGTACAGGTGGAGCATCCGCTCCTTCAGGCCTTCGTGCGATGCGTAGCGGAAGTAGGCCTCGGGCGCCATGCGCTCGCCATTGACCTCGGGCGTCGGGAAATCGGGCAGCTGCGGCTTGCCGAGCACCAGCGTCAGGCTGCAGCGCTTGGCGATCTCGACGCTGTTGGCGAGCGCGCTCGGCAGGTCGGCGAACAGCGCCTCCATCTGCGCCTGCGACTTGAAGTACTGCTCGCGCGTGAAGCGCTTGACGCGCCGCGGGTTGGTCAGCGTCTCGCCCTCGGCGATGCAGGTGCGGGCCTCGTGGGCCTCGAAGTCGTCCGGCGTCTGGAACTGCACCGGGTGCGTTGCCACCACCGGCAGGCGCAGCGCGGCCGCCAGCGGCACCGCGGCGCGCACGTGGGCCTCGTTGGTCGGCTGGCCGGCGCGCTGCAGCTCGAGATAGAAGCGCTGGTCGAAGATGGCGGCCAACTTCTGCGCCGCGGCGGTGGCGCGCGCGGTGTCCTGCGCCATCAGCGCCTGGCCGATCGAGCCCATCTCGGCACCCGACAGCGCGATCAGCCCGCCGTTGAGTTCCTGCAGCCATTCGAGCTTGTGCCAGGCCTGCGCGCGCTGCGCATTCAGCACCCAGCCGCGCGACAGCAGCTCGCACAGGTTGTGGTAGCCCGCCGCGCTCTGCACCAGCAGCAGCAGGCGGCTCGGGTTCTTCTCGCCGACGGTGGTGTCGGGCTCGAGCCAGATGTCGGCGCCGATGATCGGCTGCACGCCCTTCTTGCGGGCGGCGCTGTAGAACTTGACCGCGCCGAACAGGTTCGACAGGTCGGTGATCGCGAGGGCGGGCTGGTGGTCTTGCGCCGCCGCATCCACCAGGTCATCGATCCGCAGGGTGCCATCGACGACGGAGAACTCGGTGTGGGTGCGCAGGTGGATGAAAGCCATCGGGCGATTTTAGAGAGCCTGCGCTCCGTAAAATGCCGGGCTTCGCACGAATATGAAACCCATCCTCAACATCTCCGCCTACCTGTTCGTGACCCTGACGGACACGCAGGCGCTGCGCGAGAGCATTCGCTCACAAGCGGCCGAGCGCGGCCTGTTGGGCACGGTGCTGCTCGCCGAAGAGGGCATCAACCTGTTCCTGGCCGGCGCGCCCGAGGCCGTGCGCGGCTTCGTGGCCTGGCTGCGCGGCGACGCGCGCTTCGCGGCGCTGGCGCCGAAGGAGAGCCTGTCGGATGCGGTGCCGTTCGGCAGGCTGCTGGTGAAGGTCAAGCCCGAGATCATCCGGATGAACCATCCGCAGTTCCGGCCCGAATCGGGGCGCGCGCCGGCCGTCGATGCGCGCACGCTCGCGCGCTGGCTCGATGCCGGCCATGACGACAGCGGCCGCGAGGTGGTGATGCTCGACACCCGCAATGCCTTCGAGGTGGACCACGGCCGCTTCGAGAACGCGATCGACTGGCGCATCGCGAAGTTCACCGAGTTCCCGCAGGCGCTGCGCGCGCATGCGGCCGAGCTGCAGGGCAAGACGGTGGTGAGCTACTGCACCGGCGGCATCCGCTGCGAGAAGGCGGCGCTGTTCATGGCCGAGGCCGGCGTCGAGAACGTGCTGCAGCTCGAAGGCGGCATCCTGAAATACTTCGAGGAGGCCGGTGGCAAGCACTTCGACGGCCACTGTTTCGTGTTCGATGAAAGGGAATCCGTCGACGCGGCACTGCTGCCGACGAGATCGGTGTAAGGTCGCTGCGATCGGCGCCGACCGACGGCGCAGGAGACACCGATGCAGTCCCACAGCTTGCCCCGCCGCGGCAGCCTTCCCGTCCAGCCGAACAGTCCGCTCGGCAATCGGTATGCCCAGGTCCGCGAGACCAGCCTCGCGCTGGCCGCGCCGCTGTCGCCCGAAGACTGCCAGGTGCAGTCGATGCCCGACGCGAGCCCGACGAAGTGGCACCTCGCGCACGTCACCTGGTTCTTCGAGACCTTCCTGCTGGAGCGCTTCGAGCGCGAGTTCCAGCCGCACGACGCGCGCTTCCGCGTGCTCTACAACAGCTACTACAACGGCATCGGCGACCAGTACCCGCGCGCCAAGCGCGGCCTGGTGACGCGCCCGGCACTGGCCGACGTGCTGCGCTACCGCGCCGATGTCGATGCGCGCATGCAGGTGCTGATCGCGCAGCGCGGCGGCGATGCGGAGCTGGCCGCGCTGGTCACGCTGGGCCTGCACCACGAGCAGCAGCACCAGGAGCTGCTGCTGACCGACATCAAGCACGCGCTGTCGTTCAGCCCCGGCCACCCCGGCTACGGCAAGCGCTGGCCGATGACCGCGGTGCAGGCGCAGGCGCTGCGCTGGTTCGGCTACGGCGGCGGCCTGTTCGAGCTGGGCCACGACGCCGAGCGCGACGGCGCGTTCTGCTTCGACAACGAGACACCGCGCCACCGCAGCTTCATCGCGCCGTTCGAGCTTGCATCGCGGCCGGTCAGCCATGGCGAGTGGATGGCCTTCATCGACGACGGCGGCTACCAGCGGCCGGAGCTGTGGCTCTCGCTCGGCTGGGACTGGGTGCGCAACGGCAACCACCAGGCGCCGCTGTACTGGCGGCGCGATGGCGACGCATGGTTCACGCACACGCTGCATGGCGAGATGGCCGTCGACCCGCACACGCCGGCCTGCCACCTGAGCTACTTCGAGGCCGACGCCTACGCGCGCTGGGCCGGCGCGCGGCTGCCGACCGAGGCCGAATGGGAGTTCGCGGCGCGCCATGCCAGGCCGCAGGCGCGGGCCAACTTCGCCGACAGCGGCGCCTTCCACCCGATGCCGGTGGCCGATGCGCCGGCCGATGCGCCGTCGCAGCTGTTCGGCGACGTGTGGGAGTGGACGCAGTCGGCCTACCTGCCCTACCCCGGCTACCGGGCGCTGCCCGGCGCCGTCGGCGAGTACAACGGCAAGTTCATGAGCCAGCAGATGGTGCTGCGCGGTGGCTCGTGCGCGACGCCGGCCGGGCATGCGCGGGCCAGCTACCGCAACTTCTTCCCGCCCGAGGTGCAGTGGCAGTTCAGCGGGCTGCGGCTGGCGCGCGACGTGGGCTGACGGCGGGCTATTTGAACCGGCGACGGAACGGCGTCGCCCGCGGCGTTACCAAGTGCTCGCGCCAGGTGGATCTGGTCGCGGGAGCAGGGCATGAGCGTGGGATCGGTGACGGGGAACAAGAGAACGAGGGGGCCGGCTGCCGAGCCCTCGGGCGGCAAGTCGACGGGCGCGGAGCCCACCGCGAGCATCGCGAAGAAGGCACGCCTGGAGGCAAGGAAGACCTGCGAGACCTTCCCGGACTTGAACACCGTCGAAGGCCAGGATGCCTTCTTCAACCTGGTCGGCATCGAAGGCATCGAACAGTGCTTCCGCGACGACCTGAAGACCGTGGAGCAGGTCTACTGGATGAAGGCCGACGAGCTTCTGGCGGTCGAGTTGGCCAGCGCTCCTGCTGATCCGCCTGTGCGCATCGACCCCAGCTATTTCAAGGATGCGCAGACACAGCGCGTCCCGGGAGACGGCAATTGCCTCATGCATTCGGTGTTTGCCGCGGCGGAGAATTTGGGGGGCGACACCCGAGATCGCATTCCATCCTCGCCGTCCCGAATGCGCAAGCTGGTGGTGAAACACGTCGAACGCGAATTCGCCACGTGGCACGACAAGCCAGTGAACGACATCCCGGACGAGAAGCAGTACGTCAGGGCCCTTCCGCGCGACGACCGCGAACGCCGTCGGATGCTCGAAAGACTCGAAACATCCGGCGTCTGGGACGAAGACATCCTCGACCTCGGCCCCAGCGCCATCGCCGACGCACTCAACGTGCGGATCGAGGTCATCACGCCATACACCGACGACGAGCACCGGTTGGTGGTCGGGCCTGACGATCCCGACCTGCCGCTGCTGGTGCTGCTCCGCCGCGGCGCGCACTATGAGCCGGTGGTCAAGAAGTCAGCTGTTCAACACCGCCAGCACATCCGACCTGAACTCGCGCTGGTACAGCACGTACACCACGCCGGCCGTCGCGAGCATGAAGATCAGCGGCGAGAAGAACCAGGCCACCGCGGCGAATGACAGGTAGTACGCCCGCAGCCCGTCGTTGAAGGTCTCGGCCGCCATGCTGACCACGCCGCCCGCCTTCTTCGCGAAGGCCTGCCGGCGCACCTCGCCGTCGGAGCCTTGTTCGAGCAACTGCGTGGCCTCCGGCGCCGCGGCGATCAACAGCGCGCCGAAGGTGTACTGCCGCATCGACCAGGTGAAGCGGAAGAACGCGTAGACGAAGATGCCCAGCAGCAGCACCACCTTCAGGTCGAACACCAGCACCGAGGTGCGGGCCGCGAACGGCAGGTCGCGCACGATCTCGGTGGCCTTGTCGCTGGTGCCCAGCACCGCGAGCAGGCCGCCGATGATCAGGATGGTGGTCGACGCGAAGAACGACGGGCTGGTCGACAGGTTCTGCAGCACCACGCCGTCGATCACGCGCACCTCGCGGTAGGTGGTCTGCAGCATCCATTCGCGGCGCACCCGGTTGGTCGACGCGAGGATCGACGGCTGCGTCAGCGCGCGCCGATGCGCGAACCAGATGTAGCCGGCCCAGGCGCAGAAGAACGCCACCAGGGCCGCCCAGTCCGTCCAGGGCAGCACCGCCACGAGCTTGAGGATGATGTCCATGGCGGCGACTGTAGCAAGGCACCTCAGCTCATCGTGGTCTCGATGCGCGTCTGCCCTTCGAGCACCCGGTGGATCGGGCACTTGCCGGCGATCTCGAGCAGCCGGGCGCGATCGGCCTCGGCCAGGTCGCCATCGATGTGGATGCGGCGCTGCATCTGGTAGCGCACGCCGCCGTCATCGCCACGCGTCTCGACGTGGTCCACCTGCACGTGCAGCGAGCGCACGGCCAGCGCCTTGCGGCGGATGTAGAGCTCCAGCGTCAGCGTGGTGCAGGCGGCCAGCGCCGAGTCCAGCAGGTCGTGCGGGCTCGGCGCGGCATCGCTGCTGCCGAGCGTGCGGTCCACGTCGGCGGCCCACGCATGGCGGCCATTGGTGAGCAATGTCAGTGCGCTGGCCGGTTGGTCAGCCGCGGCAGGCCGCCGATGCAGGTGGGCGTCGATGGTCATCAGCGGCGCTTCGCATCCAGGCTCAGCGCACCGGCACCGAAGGCCACGATCGCGAGCAGCCCGCCGATCACCGAGATGTTCTTCATGAACATCAGGTTCTGCACCATCGCCTGCTCGGCCGGCACGGCCCAGAAGTTGTGGAAGATCACGGTGGCGGCCGCGGTGAACACCGCCAGCACGGCCGCCGCCCAGCGCGCGTTCCAGCCGACGATCAGCGCGATGCCGCCGACGATCTCGACCAGCAGCGCGATCACCGCGCCGACCTGCGGCAGCGGCAGGCCCTTCGACGCGATGTAGCCGACCGTGCCCTCGAAGCCGGTCAGCTTGCTGAAGCCGGCCAGCACGAACATCAGGGCCAGCAGGATGCGCGCAGCGAGTGCGAGCGGGTTCTGGAATCGATCAAACATGATGGGTCGTCCTTGTGAGTTGAAGGGAAGGGATCACTGCAGGTCGAAGACCAGCACCTCGGCACCGCGACCGGCGCCGATGCGCACCGCCGGTTCGTCGTCGAGCATCGCCGCATCGCCGGCGGACAGCGCCTGGCCGTTCACCTCGACGCTGCCGCGCACCACGTGCACATAGGCCTTGCGCTTCGCCGGCAGCGCCAGCTCGGCGCGCTCGTCGCCATCGAACAGGCCAGCATACAGCGTCGCGTTGGCGTGCAGCTTCACCGAATCCTCGCGGCCGTCGGGGCTCGCGACCAGGCGCAGCGCGCCGCGCTTCTGCGTGTCGTCGAAGTGCTTCTGCTCGTAGCCCGGCTCGATGCCGCGCACGTTCGGCTCGATCCAGATCTGCAGGAAGTGCGTCGTGTCCTGCGCCGCGTGGTTGTATTCGCTGTGCTGGATGCCGCGGCCGGCGCTCATGCGCTGCACGTCGCCCGGCACGATCTGCGCGCCGTTGCCGATGCTGTCCTTGTGGCCGAGCGCGCCCGACAGCACGTACGACACGATCTCCATGTCGCGGTGGCCGTGCGTGCCGAAGCCGGTGCCCGGGGCGATGCGGTCTTCGTTGATCACGCGCAGGTTGCCGAAGCCCATGTGCTTCGGGTCGTAGTAGTCGGCGAACGAGAAGCTGTGGAACGACTTCAGCCAGCCGTGGTCGGCGTAGCCACGTTCAGTCGATTTGCGCAGGGTGAGCATGTCGCGTCCTTTCAGTGGTGATCTCTGGGGTATGGAAGAGACTGTAGGCGCCGCCCCCCGGCCCATCACGGGCCGCGCGTTGAAGCGTTCATTCAAATAAGATGAACGAAACTCCGACGGCCCCGCCATGACCAGTTCCCGCAATGTCCTGACCCCTGAAGCGCTCGCGATGATGGACGTCATCGCCCGCACCGGCAGCTTCGCCGCGGCCGCCCGCGAGTTGGGCAAGGTGCCGTCGGCGCTGAC
>NZ_JBFUGN010000217.1:0-7653 GCF_056402895.1 Rhizobacter sp. P3_B12
GCTCATGCCGGTCTCCTTGGCGAGCAGGCGCGCCAACGACCGCTCGCTCAGGCCGACGCGCCGCGCCCAGCTCTGCGTCGTTCCGCGGTCGGCCGGGTCGTCGACCATCATCTCGGCGATCTTGCGCAGGCGGGGATCGATCGGCATCGGCAGGTGCAGGTTGCCGGTGGGCGCTGCAGCGAGCTCATCGACCAGCAGCTCGGTCACGCGCCTGCCCATGCCCAGCTCCGCATAGAGCGTCGGCAGTGTCGAGCAGCGGATCACCAGCTCGCGCAGCAGCGGCGTGGTCGACACCGCGCAGCAGGCCGTCGGGAGATTCGTCGCCACCGCCGGCTCGATGAAGACGACGTAGCCCTCCATCTCGCCGGCACCGGTCACCTTGTGCGACACGCCACCGGGTATCCAGATCGCCCCTTGCGGCGGCACGAACCAGAGGCCGCCCTGCACCTCGCAGGTCAGCACCCCGCGCATCAGCAACAGCAGCTCGCCCTTGCGGTGGCTGTGGAAATCCATTTCATGCCGCTGGCCGGAGCCCTCGAACACGGCACTGATGCTCAGCACCGGGCGCGGCACGAGATCCGGATCCGCCCAGTCGGCGGCAAGCTCATTCAGAAGGGGCATGGGGGCGATGACGATTGGCAGGATCTCCGAAGATTCTGGCATTGCCGCGCAATGCGCTCGCGAGAGCCCCTCTTTACGATGCGCCAACACCCTTTGGAGCACACGAGACCATGGATTCATTGAGCACGGGCCGCGTTGCCCGGACGCTGGCGCGCCGCTTCCTCTACCAGTGCAACGAGTTCAGCGTGTTCACGCGATGAGCTGGGGCCGTTCGCTGATGCGCATGCTGATGAAGCAGGCGCGGGTCGTCGAGGTCGAGCCCGTCGCCGAGGGTTTCCGGCTGATCACGCTGGAGAGTCCGGAGTTCAAGGGCCTGCAGTGGGTGCCGGGGCAGAAGGTGCAGATCGCGATGGGATCGGCCTTCGTCGCGCGGACCTTCACGCCGATCGAGTGGGACGCGGCGGCAGGGCGGACGCGGATCCTCGGGTATGCGCATGGCCACGGGCCGGGCAGYGCGTGGGTCCGCGTTGTCGGTCTCGGCGATGCGTGCGATGTCTTCGGGCCGCGGGCATCGCTCGATGTCGGCGATGCGCGCCTGCCTGTCGTGATTGGCGACGAGACTTCTATCGGGCTGGCACATGCGCTCGCGCTCGGTGGCCCTCCCCGCCCTGCGACCCTGCCGTGCCTGTTCGAAGTGAAAGCCGCTGCCCCTGCCCGCGAGGCGGTGGTTCGGCTGCATCTGGAGGCGGCAGAGTTGTTCGAGGGCAAGGACAACGACGCACACCTGGAAGGCATCGAGCAGCGCCTGCCAGCCCTCGCGGCCACCGGCTCGACCTTCGTGCTGACAGGCAAAGCCTCGACCATCCAGCGCCTGCGCCGAGCACTGAAGGACTCGGGCGTCGCTTCGTCTCGCGTCTCGACCAAGGCGTACTGGGCACCAGGGAAGACTGGCCTGGATTGAACTCTCGTGTTCGCTGCCGGAAAGTCAGCCCTGGGTGCGCCCACGCCCCAGCACACTGAGCACCACCAGCTTGACTGCCAGCTTGGCGGCTTCCACCGTGGGTCGGTAGCGCCACGATTCGCGCAGCCGCTCGCGCGCCGCCGGCAGTTGGCGAGCCCACATCAGGTCGCGGGCGTAACCGAGCGTGGTGGCCACCCGCGCGTCGCGAAACTCCTTGGCGAAATGGCGGGCCTCCTCCGGATGCTCTTGCTCGAACTTGGCATACACCTTCAGGCGGTTGCCGGTGTTGATGTTCCTGCTGAGCGAGCCCGGCGTGCTGGTCACGTTCACCAGCGGCTGCGCCACCTCGACGATGGTGGTGGACACCGCCACGCGCAGCGCGAAGTCGATGTCCTCGCCGGTCTTCAACGTGGTGTCGAAGTCGCCTGCTGCATTGCGCGCCTCGGTGCGCAGCACGACGTTGGAGCCCATCATGCCCCCCATCAGCAGGTCGGGCAGGCGCAGCATGCCGTTCACCACCCCGGGCTTGGGCGGCGCGATGCCGATCTCCGAGCCGTCGGGGCGCACGCCGCGCGCGCGGGTGCAGCAGGCCGCGCCGGCGCCGGCGCCGGGCACCGCTTCGATGGTGTGCACCGCAGTCTCCAGCCAGCGCGGATCCCAGTGGTCATCCGAATCGAGCAGCGCCACGTAGTCGCCGGTCACCTGCGGGAACGCCGTGTTTCTTGCGCTGGACACACCGCCGTTGGGCTTGGGGATGTATTGCACCGGGGCCGGCAGCTCGCGCACCAGTTCGGCGGTGTTGTCGGTGGAGCCATCGTCGACCACGATGACCTGGTGCGGCGGCAGCGTCTGGGCCAGCGCGGAACGCGCTGCGCGCACCACGTCCTCGGCCCGGTTGTAGGTGGGGATCACGACGGAGACCTTGGCGCTCATGGCGGCCCTCCCGAAGCTTGCGAAGCAGGCGTGGTGGCGCATTCAGGCAGCGGCTCTCCCGAGCACACCTGCCCCGAACGGATTCACCCCGGAATGGATTTACTGGCGATGCGGGGGAAGCCCGCCGCACGGCGGGCCGTGGCGCCCGCGTGCTCGATGCTGGGCCGGGTCATCGACCCGGCAGTTGGCGTTCTTGCTCATGGCATCCCTCCCCAGGGCTGGCAGCCGGTCAGGTCGACTCAGGCTGAAGCAAGAGAATAATTGTCGATCCGAACAAATTCAACGAATCGAACTCGATTATCGATAATTGTCAGGAATCGCGGTCGCAGGCTGCAATTTCCGCTCACCCCCCATTGAAGAAGCAGGCTTGGCGCCTGCATCCACCCCATTGAATTGGTGTCAAGATTGATTCAGAATGGCATCGTTTTTGATGCTGAAAGGATGCCATGCGAACGACCGTGACCATCGACGATGCGCTGTACCAAGAGGCCCTTGAAGTCGCCGAACCGGACATGGACAAGGCCGACCTGTTCCGCGAAGCCATCAAGACCTTTGTGCGGGTGCAGGCCGCCAAGCGCCTCTCTGCACTGGGATCGACGCTGCCGGACATGCAAGACATTCCCCGGCGACGCGAGGGTGCCCGCCGGTGATGCGGGTGCTCGTCGACACATCGGTGTGGGTCGCTCATTTTCGGCAGCGCAATGCCGCCTTGATGAACCTGCTTGCGATGGACCTGGTGCTGATCCATCCGATGATCCTGGGCGAACTGGCCTGCGGAACCCCACCGTCTCGAACGCAAACCCTTGCCGACCTGGCGCGGCTTCAGCCGGCTCAGCAAGCCAGCATGCGGGAGGTGCTGGCCTTCGTGGAGAGTGAAGGTCTGTTCGGGCTGGGTTGCGGCCTGATCGACATCACGCTCCTGGCATCGACCCTGATGATGCCGGGCACCGAGTTGTGGACGCTGGACAAGCGGCTGACGGCCTTGTCGGAGCGGTTTGCCGTGATGCACCACCCCGCGCTTCACTAAGGCCTGTCAACACCAGCCCGAAGCCATCTCACCCCCGCGCGAAGAACGCCTCCACCAACCGCACCCAATACGTCCCGCCCACCGGCAGCAACGCATCGTTGAAGTCGTAGTTCGGGTTGTGCAGCTCGCACGGCCCCATGCCGTGGTAGGTGGACTCGCGGTGGCCGCCGCCGCCGTTGCCGACGAACAGGTAGGTGCCCGGCACCTTCTGCAGGTAGAACGAGAAATCCTCGGCGCCGCCGTGCTGCGGCGTGTTGCCGTCGACCTTGTCGGCGCCGAAGGTGTCCTGCGCCACCTTCATCGCGAAATCGGTCTGCGCGTCCCAGTTCACCAGCGGCGGGTAGGCGCGGTGGAACTTCAGCTCGCCGCTGCCGCCGTGCACCTGCGGCAGCACTTCGGCGATGCGCCGCATGTTGGCCTCGATCTCGTCCAGCACCTCGGTGCTGAAGGTGCGCACCGTGCCGCGGATCACCGCCTCGCCCGGCAGCACGTTGTAGGCATCGCCCGCATGGATCTGCGTCACGCTCACCACCGCCACGTCGATCGGGTTCTTGTGGCGCGAGATCAGCGTCTGCAGCGCACCGACCATCTCGGCCGCGATGACGATCGTGTCGACCGCCTTGTGCGGCTGCGCCGCATGCCCGCCGGTGCCGCGCACGATGATGTCGAAGCGGTTGCTCGACGCCATCGTCGGCCCCTTGCGGAACGCGAAATGCCCCGCCTCGAAGCCCGGCATGTTGTGGATGCCGTAGATCTCGTCGCACGGGAACCGGGTGAACAGGCCGTCGTCCATCATCGCCTTGGCGCCGGCGTTGCCGCCCTCCTCCGCCGGCTGGAAGATGAAGTTCACGGTGCCTTCGAAATCGCGGTGCGTCGACAGGTAATGCGCCGCGCCCAGCAGCATCGCGGTGTGTCCGTCATGCCCGCAGCCGTGCATGCGGCCCGGCGCCTTCGAGGCATGCAAAAAACGGTTGTGCTCCGGCATCGGCAGCGCATCCATGTCGGCGCGCAGGCCGATCGCGCGCTCGCCCGGGCCGCGCGTGCCGTGCAGCACGCCCACCACGCCGGTCTGGCCGAGGCCTCGGTGCACCTCGATGCCCCAGGCCGCCAGGCGCTCGGCCACCAGGTCGGAGGTGCGCGTCTCCTTGAAAGCCAGTTCGGGGTGCGCGTGGATGTCGCGGCGCAGCGCGGTGAACTCGGCGTGCTTGTCTTCGATCTCGGCGATGAGCGTCATGTGACCTGGTCCTTCACGTAGTCGGCAATCTCACGGGAGACGGCGGTGAGCGCAGCCTGCAAGGCGGGGAAGCCGGCACTGCGCTCGCGCGTCGTCTCGTTCATGTAGAGCCCGCGGTGGATCTCCACCTGCAGGCTGTGGCGGCGCTCGGCTGGCCTGCCGAGCCGCGCGATCAGCGCGACACCCTTGAACGGGTCGTTCAGCGCCACGCTGAAGCCGCGCCGGCGCAGCGCCTCGGCCACCAGCGCGGTGAACTCGGGCGCGGCGGTGCTGCCGTCGCGGTCGCCCAGCACGAAATCGGCGAGCGGATGGTCGCTCTGGATCTGCAGCCCCTCGTACGAATCGGCGGGCATCGAATGCAGGTTCAGGYGCCACACCGCGCCGAAGCGCGCATGCGCCGCCTCGATCTGCTCGCGCATCGCGGCGTGGTACGGCGCGTGGTAGCGGGCGATGCGCTGCTGCACCTCGGCCACCGGCAGCTTGCGGGCGTAGATCGGCCACTTGCCGCTCTTGCCCGCGTCGCGCCAGATCAGGCCGATGCCCAGGCGCGTCTTCTCGCTCGGGCGCAGCGGCGTCGGCCAGGGCTCGGCCAGCATGTCGGGATCGATGTCGTCGATGTCGCGGTTCGGGTCGATGTAGGCGCGCGGGAAGTTCGCCGCCAGCAGCGTGGCGCCGACCGAGGGCAGCGCCTGCCACAGCACGTGCACGTCGGTGTCCTCGGCGCCGCGCAGCTGCTCGAAGGGCACGACGTGGTTGAAATCGTCGGGGTACTGCACGCCGCTGTGCGRCGAATCGCAGATGAGCGGCACCGCGTCGCCTTCGGGCAGGCGCAGCGTGAAGGGTGCAATGGGTTCGGTCATGTCACGGCATCGTTGAGGTGGCACGCGCTGGTGTGGCCCGTCTGCAGGGTGCGCAACACCGGCGCCTCGACCTTGCAGCGCGGCAGCGCATGCGGGCAGCGCGGATGGAAGGCGCAACCGGGCGGCGGCGCCAGCGGCGACGGCAGCTCGCCCTGGATGGGCAGGTAGGCACGGCGCGCGGTGTCGAGCCTCGGCAGCTCGGCCAGCAGCGCCTGCGTGTAGGGGTGGTTGGGCGCGCTGAAGATCGTCTCGGTCGGGGCCACCTCGACGATGCGGCCCAGGTACATGATCACGACGCGGTCCGACACGTGCCCCACCACGCCCAGGTTGTGGCTGATGAAGAGGTAGGTCAGCTCGAACTCGCGGCGCAGCGCGAGGAACAGGTTGAGCACCTGCGCCTGGATCGACACGTCGAGCGCCGCCACCGCCTCGTCGCACACGATCAGCCGCGGTTTCAGGGCCAGCGCACGCGCGATGCCGATGCGCTGGCGCTGCCCGCCCGAGAACTGGTGCGGGTAGCGCTGCGCGTAGCCGGGGTCCAGCCCCACCTGGCGCATCAGCCCCTCGACATACTCCGCCTTCTGCGATGCTTTCACCAGCCCGTGCACCACCGGCGCCTCGCCGACGATGTCCAGCACCCGCATGCGCGGGTTCAGCGAGGCCATCGGGTTCTGGAAGATCATCTGCACGCCCAGCCCCCAGGCGCGGCGCTCGGCGGCGTCCATCGCTTCCACCGGCTTGCCGAGGAAGCTGACGCTGCCCTCGGTCGGCGGCGTGATGCCGGCGACCACGCGGCCCAGCGTCGACTTGCCGCAGCCGGATTCGCCGACCACGCCGATCACCTCGCCGGGCCGGATCTCGAGGTCGACATCGGCCACCGCATGCACCACCGACGCACGGTGGCCGGCTCCCCGCAGGTTGGCGATGCGCGCGGCCAGGTCGATGTCCTGCACGAAGCGCTTGGAGACGCCGCGCAGTTGCAGCAGCGGCGCGACGGTGCCGACCTTGCTCGCGGGAGTGGGTTCGAGGAGGGTTTCCATGCGGTCCTCAGGCCGGCTCGGTCGTCAGCAGGTTCCAGCAGCGCACCGTCTTGCCCGCGGGGCCGGGCTCGGCCTGCGGCACCGCGAGGCACGCGTCGGTGGCGTGGCCGCAGCGCGGCCGGAAGGCGCAGCCCTGCGGCAGGTTCAGCAGCGAAGGCGTCATGCCGGGGATCTGCCGCAGCAGCGTGCCGTGCGTGGCGCGCGTCGGGATCGAATCGATCAGGCCGCGCGTGTACGGGTGAGAAGGGTTGCCGATCACGTCGGCCGTCGCACCGCTCTCGACGATGCGGCCCGCATACATCACCGCGATGCGATCGGCCAGGCCCGACACCACCGCCAGGTCGTGCGTGATCCACATCATCGCGGTGCCGGTCTCGCGGCACAGCCTCTGCACCTCGTACAGGATCTGCGCCTGGATCGTCACGTCGAGCGCGGTCGTCGGCTCGTYGGCGATCAGGAGTTTCGGGCGGTTCAGCAGCGCGATCGCGATCGCCACGCGCTGGCGCATGCCGCCGGAGAGCTGGTGCGGATAAGCCTTGAGGCGCTCGTCGGGCGACGGGATGCCGACCATCGCGAGCGCGTCGCGGGCTCGCGCGAGCGCCGCCTGCGCACTCACCTTCTCGTGCGCGTGGATCGCCTCGACCATCTGCGTGTCGACGCGCAGCACCGGGTTCAGCGTCATCATCGGATCCTGGAAGATCATCGCGATCTCCTTGCCGCGCAGCGCCTGCAGCCGGCGCTCGGTCGCTCCCACCAATTCCTGGCCGAGGTAGCGGATGTGCCCGCCGACGATGCGCCCGGGCGGATCGATCAGCCCGAGGATCGAGAAGCCGGTGATGCTCTTGCCCGAACCCGATTCGCCGACCAGGCCGAGCACCTCGCCGGCCTCGATGCGCAGGTCGACGCCGTCGACCGCCTTCACCACGCCGCCGTGCGTGAAGAAGTGGGTCTGCAGGCCCTGGACGTCGAGGACGGTCATGTTTCAGTGTGCGTTGCGTGGGTTCAGGATGTCGCGCAGGTGGTCGCCGACCAGGTTG
>NZ_JBFUGN010000218.1:0-7635 GCF_056402895.1 Rhizobacter sp. P3_B12
CGTGGCTCAGCACGCGCTCGATGTGCTCCAGCACGTCGCGCGAGCGCACGCGCAGCAGTTCGCGGTCGCGCGCCGCCTTCGGGTCCGGCTCGTCCGGCCATTCGTCGAGCGAGTCGATCCATTCGACGATCGCGCTGCGCTGGTCCTCGCAGGTGTCTTCGAGCAGGTGCAGCGAGTTGCGCGACTCGAGCAGCACCTGCCAGCTGTCGAACTGGCTGCGCGGGTTGAACAGCTCCTGCTGCAGGTAGCCGAGCTGCCTGGTCAGCAGCCGGCGCAGCTCGAGATAGCTGTCGACCATGTGGTTCAGCATGCGCAGCATCAGGTCGGCGGGGCCGGTCGGCAGCCGCATCGCGCCGCGCGGCTCGTAGCGCTGTTCGGCGCCCTCGACCATCTGCTGCAGCTTGCTCGCGAAGAAATCGCGCACCTGGCAGTCGGTCGGGTGCACCGTCATCAGCACGCGGTCGAACACCGCGAAGCCGACCGGGCTGGTGTCGATCGCCTCGAGCGCGCGCTTCGCGGTGCTGGCGGTGCCGCTCTGGTCGTCGAGGAACAGGCCGGCGCTGCCGCTGCCCGCCGCGAGCCGGCGGAACACCATCAGGTCGTACCACGAGGTGTAGTCGAAGTGCGACGGCAGCTGGTTGTTTAGCAGGTCGGAGATGTGCAGGTCGACGAGCTGGCCGCCGGTCCAGCGCTGCAGCCCGGCCTGGACCTCGGCGATGTTGACCTCGAACTCGCGCCGCGCGGTGCCGATCCACAGGTAGCCGGTGGGCGGCAGCCTGTCGGGCAGCGCTTCGATCTCGGTGAACTGGTCGGCTGTGATGTGGAAGATTCGCATGCGCCGCGTGTGTGGTGTCAGGGGCGGCGTCAGCCTTGCTGCCGCAGCAGCCGGGCCGCGTCGAGCGCGAAGTAGGTCAGCACGCCGTCGGCGCCGGCGCGCTTGAACGCGAGCAGGCTCTCCAGCATCACCGCATCGTGGTCGAGCCAGCCCTGGGCCGCGGCGGCCTTCACCATCGCGTACTCGCCGCTCACCTGGTAGGCGAAGGTCGGCACGCGGAACTCGTCCTTCACGCGGCGCACGATGTCGAGGTAGGGCAGGCCGGGCTTCACCATCACCATGTCGGCGCCTTCGGCCAGGTCGAGCGCGACCTCGCGCAGCGCCTCGTCGCTGTTGCCGGGGTCCATCTGGTAGACCTTCTTGTCCGCCTTGCCGAGGTTCTTCGCCGAGCCGACCGCGTCGCGGAACGGGCCGTAGAAGGCACTCGCGTACTTGGCGCTGTACGCCATGATCCGCGTGTGGACCAGGCCGCGCGCTTCGAGCGCGTTGCGGATCGCGCCGATGCGGCCGTCCATCATGTCGCTCGGCGCGACGATGTCGACGCCGGCCTCGGCCTGCACCAGCGCCTGGCCGGTCAGCACCTTCACGGTGTCGTCGTTGCGCATGTAGCCGGTCTCGTCGGGCAGGCCGTCCTGGCCGTGGCTCGTGAACGGATCGAGCGCGACATCGGTCATCAGGCCGAGCTGCGGGAACTGCTTCTTCAACTCGCGCACCACGGTCGGCACCAGGCCCTTCGGGTTCAGCGCCTCGCTGCCGCTCTCGTCCTTCAGTGCCGGCTCGATGACCGGAAACAAGGCCAGCACCGGGACGCCGAGCTTCACGCATTCTTCGGCCAGCGGCATCAGCCGGTCCAGGCTGAGGCGTTGAACGCCCGGCATCGAGGCGACGTCGTGCACCTGGTTGCGCCCGTCCTGGACGAACACCGGGTAGATCAGGTCGCTCGGGTGCAGGCGGTTCTCGCGCACCAGCGCGCGGGTGAATTCATCGCGGCGCAGGCGGCGCGGGCGGTTGGCGGGGAACGGGGCGGGCGGCAGCATGGCTTCTTCTGAAGGCGGTTGCGACGCGGGGGCCGGCCGCCGAAACCGATGTGACGATGAGACATCGGGACTTTTTACGTGTAAATCCCGTGCGACGGCACTTCAACAGCCCGGCACTCATCTGCTAAAGTCGCCCTTGAATGATAGCCGCAAGGTGGTCATTCCCTGCTTTTCCTCCCTGAGCAGGAGCCTTACCGTGATGACAGCGATGAGGCTTTTCAACCCCGGCCTTGACGGTCGGGGTTTTCTTTTTCCGGCCCCCATAATCCCGCGGATGAGCAGCCTCTATCCCTGGGTCAAGGCCCTGCACCTGATCTTCGTCGCCAGCTGGTTCGCCGGTCTTTTTTACCTGCCGCGCCTGTTCGTCAACCTGGCCTCGGTACCGGCTGACAGCCACGCCGAACGTGAGCGCCTGCTGCTGATGGCACGCAAGCTCTACCGCTTCACCAGCTTCCTGATGGTCCCCGCCCTGCTGTTCGGCCTGTGGCTGTGGCTGGGCTTCGGCATCGGGCGCGGACCCGGCAGCGGCTGGCTGCACGCGAAGCTTGCGCTGGTGGTACTGGCGATCGGCTACCACCACGGCTGCCGCGCGCTGCTGCGCAGGTTCGAGCAGTTCGAGAACCGCCGCAGCGAACGCTGGTTCCGCTTCTTCAACGAGACCGCGATCCTGCTGTTCGCCGCGATCGTCGTGCTGGTGATCGTCAAGCCGTTCTGATCCGGCGATGGCACGGCACCGCAGCTCGGCCGGACCGTTGGCGTGGCTGTATGCGGCGCTGATCGTCTACGCGAGCCTGTCGCCGTTCACCGGCTGGAAGCAGCCGGTGGCGCTGGCGCTGGCCGGGTTCGGCCACCTGCCGTGGCCGCGCTACTGGACCGCCTTCGATGTCGTCTCCAACCTGCTCGGCTACATGCCGCTGGGTGCGCTGATGGTGGGTGCGCTGGTGCGGTCCGGGCGGCGCGTGTCGATCGCCTTCATCGCGGCGCTGCTGGCCGGCTCGCTGCTGTCGTTCGCGATGGAGAGCCTGCAGAACTGGCTGCCGCAGCGCGTGCCGTCCAGCCTCGACTGGGTGCTGAACGCGGCCGGCACGCTGGCCGGCGCGCTGGTCGCGGTGGCGGTGCATGCGCTGGGCGGCATCGACCGCTGGCAGACGCTGCGCGACCGCTGGTTCGTGACCCGCATTACCGGCGGGCTGCTGCTGTTGCTGCTGTGGCCGATCGGCCTGCTGTTCCCGACGCCGGTGCCGCTCGGCCTCGGCCAGGTGCTGGTGCGACTGCAGGAGCTGGCCGCCGAGGCGCTGGCCGGCACGCCGTGGTCGGCGTGGACGGAAGACTGGGCCGATGCGAGCGTCGCGATGACGCCCTTGTCGCGCGGCAGCGAGCTGCTCGCGATCCTGCTCGGCCTGCTGGCGCCGTGCCTGGTCGCGTACACCATCGTGCGCCCGGGCTGGCGCCGCGCCGCGATGGTGCCCGGCGCGGCCGCGCTCGGCTTCGCGACGACCACGCTGTCGACGGCGCTGAATTTCGGCCCGCAGCATGCGCTGGCCTGGCTGACGCCGCCTGCCTTGCCGGGGCTGCTGGGCGGCGCGATCGCCGGGCTGCTGCTGTTGCGCCTGCCGCGCCGCGGCGCGGCCGGGCTCGGCCTGGTCGTCGTGACGGCGCTGGTCGCGCTGGTGGCGCAGGCGCCGACCGATCCCTACTTCGCCGAGAGCCTGCAAGGCTGGGAGCAGGGGCGCTTCATCCGCTTCCATGGCCTCGCGCAATGGATCGGCTGGCTGTGGCCGTATGCGGCGCTGGTCTACCTGCTCGCCCGCGTGGCCGCCAGGGACAGCATCGAGCAGGCCGCGGCGGCAGGTCCGTAAAATGCGCCGATGACCTATTTCAAGCGCCACATCTTCTTCTGCCTGAACCAGCGCGACAAAGGCGAAGACAGCTGTGCCAACCACCATGCGCAGGCCGGCT
This sequence comes from Rhizobacter sp. P3_B12, assembly GCF_056402895.1. Classification (NCBI taxonomy): domain Bacteria; kingdom Pseudomonadati; phylum Pseudomonadota; class Betaproteobacteria; order Burkholderiales; family Sphaerotilaceae; genus Rhizobacter; species Rhizobacter sp. P3_B12. The sequence goes on from NZ_JBFUGN010000218.1 coordinate 3,832, forward strand.
TCGAACGCTGCAAATCGCGCACCAAGGCCGAGAAGCTGGCCGGCCCGGGTGGCGTGCGGGTCAACAAGGCCGGTTGCCTCGATCGCTGCGCCGGCGGGCCGGTGGCGGTCGTCTACCCTGAAGCCGTCTGGTACACCTATGTCGACGATGCCGACATCGACGAGATCGTCGAGTCGCACCTGAAGAACGGCGTGGTGGTCGAGCGGCTGCTGCTGCCCGAGTCGGTCGGGCGCTGACCGGGTCGTACCGATGAATGCGAAGACCGTCAAGCAGCTGACACCGGGCCCCGCGGGCGCACTCGAATGCGCGCTCGACCGCCCCGAAGGCGAGCCGCGCGGCGTGGCGGTGATCTGCCATCCGCACCCGCAGCAGGGCGGCACGATGGACAACAAGGTGGTGCAGACGCTGGCGCGCGCCTTCCTGCAGCTGGGCTACCGCACCGTGCGCTTCAACTTCCGCGGCGTGGCGGCCTCCGAAGGCGCGTGGGACGAAGGCCAGGGCGAGATCGACGATGCGCTGGCCGTGATCGCCGCGCATCGCGAGCCGGCGCTGCCGCTGGTGCTGGCGGGCTTCTCGTTCGGCGGCTACGTCGCGTCACAGGCGGCCGCGCGCCTGCCCGATGATGCGAAGGCCGAGCGGCTGGTGCTGGTCGGGCCGTCGACGCAGAAACAGAAGGTCGCGCCGGTGCCGGAGGAAACTTTGGTGATCCACGGCGAGTCCGACGAGATCGTGCCGCTGTCGGCCACCCTCGACTGGGCACGGCCTCAATCCCTGCCGGTGGTGGTGATCCCCGGCGTGGGCCATTTCTTTCACGGGCAGCTGGCGCTGCTGAAGAACCTGGTGGTGCGGTCCTGGCATCGTTGATGCCCGGGCTTCGCACACCACGCAACCTGATTCCACGTTCATGAAAAGACTGTTTGCCCTCGTGCTGGCGCTTGGCGCCGCCGCCGTCTCGTCCGTTTCCCACGCGCAGGCGCCCCAGCCACCGGAGATCGCGGCCAAGAGCTACATCCTGCTCGACGTGACCACCGGCCAGACGCTCGCCGAGCGCGAGGCCGATGCGCCGGCCGACCCGGCTTCGCTGACCAAGCTGATGACCGCCTACCTGGCGTTCGCCGCGCTGCGCGACCACAAGCTGACGATGGAGCAGACGCTGCCGGTGTCGCTGCGCGCCTGGCAGGAGCGCAAGGGCGGCGGCTCGCTGATGTTCATCGAGCCGCGCAGCACGCCGAAGGTCGACGACCTGCTGCGCGGGCTGATCGTCAACTCCGGCAACGACGCCGCGGTGGTGCTGGCCGAGGGCGTCGGCGGCACGCTCGACCAGTTCATCGAGCTGATGAATCGCCAGGCCCAGGCCTTCGGCCTGAAGAACACGCAGTTCAAGAATGCCACCGGCCTCACCGAGCCGGGCCACAAGAGYACGGCGCGCGACGTGGCCGTGATCGCGAGCCGCATCATCCGCGACTTCCCCGAGTACTACCCGATCTACTCGATGAAGAAGTACCACTACGACGGTGCGCCGATCAGCAACGAGAACAACCGCAATGTGCTGCTGACGCGCGACCCGACCGTCGACGGCATGAAGACCGGCTACACCGAGGCCGCCGGCTACTGCATGGTGGTCTCGGCGCAGCGCGACTTCCCGAACCTCGCGGTCAACGGCGCCGGCGGCGGCAAGCGGCGCCTGCTCAGCGTGGTGCTGAACGCGGCCTCGATGGACGCTCGTGCGAACGAGAGCCAGAAGCTGCTGAACTGGGGCTTCCAGGCCTTCGACACGCTGCGCCTGTTCGAAGGCTCGAAGGCGGTGGCCACGGTGCCGGTCTGGAAGGGCACGGCGCGCGAGGCCCAGCTGGGCGCGGCGAACGGGGTCTTCGTCAGCGTGCCCAAGGGCGAGGGCGCGAAGCTGCAGACGAAGATCGAGCGCACCGACCCGCTGGTCGCGCCGCTCGCGCAGGGCCAGCGCGTCGGCACGCTGAAGGTGACGACCTCGACCGGCGCGCCGGTGGCCGAGCTGCCGCTGGTCGTGCTGACCGGCGTCGAGCAGGCCGGCATCTTCGGCCGCGCCTGGGATGYCCTGCGGCTGTGGATCAAGTAAGCTCGTCCGTTCCCACTGCATCCGTCCCCGGGAGCCCGCATGCAAGCCCTGCCTGACACCCTGTGCTACCTCAACGGCGAGTACGGCCCGCTGCGCGACGCCAAGGTGTCGGTGCTGGACCGCGGCTTCGTCTTCGGCGACGGCATCTACGAGGTCGTGCCCGTCTACGGACGCCGCCTGTTCCGCTTCGACGAGCACCTCGCGCGCCTGAACCGCAGCCTGGGCAAGGTGCGCATCGCGAGCCCGTTCGACCGCGCCCAGTGGCTGGAACGCTGCCGCAGGCTGATCGATGCGCAGGCGGCCGAGGACCAGCTGCTCTACATCCAGGTCACGCGCGGCGTGGCGGTGCGCGACCACGTGATGCCGCCCGATCTGACACCGACGGTGTTCATGATGGCCAACCCGATGAAGCCGGCCGGTGCCGAACAGCGCCACCACGGCGTCGCTTGCGTCACGGCGCGCGACTTCCGCTGGGAGCGCGGCGACATCAAGTCGATCTCCCTGCTCGGCAACGTCCTGGCGCGCCAGATCTCGGCCGACCACGGCGCCGTCGAGACCATCATGTTCCGCGACGGCTTCCTGACCGAGGCCTCGTCCAGCAACGTGTGGGTCGTGCACGAGGGCGCGGTGCTGGGCGYCCCGAAGAGCGAGCACGTGCTCGAGGGCATCCGCTACGAGCTGATCCGCGAGCTGTGCGAGGAAGCCGGCATCGGCTACAACCTGCGCCCGATCTCCGAAGCCGAGGTGCTGGGCGCCGACGAGCTGATGCTGAGTTCGGCCACCAAGGAGGTGCTGGCGGTGACGCAGGTCGACGGCGAGGCGGTGGGCCACGGGGCCTTGCGCGGCAAGCCCGGCCCGGTCTACGCGAAGCTGTACGAGGCCTACCAGCGCGCCAAGACATTGCAGTCGATTTGAATTTTCCGCAGGCCGCCCCATCTGCGACGGCATGAACGCCACGATGCAAGACATTCCGCCCGACCAGTCGTTGATCGAATACCCGTCGCGCTTCCCGATCAAGGTGATGGGCACGAACGTCGACGGCTTCGTCCATGCGATCACGACGATCGCGAAACAGTTCGACCCCGAGTACGACGCGTCCACGGTCGAGATCCGCCCGAGCAGCGGCAACAAGTACCTGGGCGTGACGGTCACCGTCACCGCCACCAGCCGCGAGCAGCTCGACGAGCTGTACCGCACGCTGTCGACCCACCCGATGGTCAAGGTGGTGCTGTGACCTTGGCGCGGTGGCCGGTGAAATGACGTGTCCGCGCTGCTGAAGCTGCTCGGCCCGACGGACTACGCGGCGGCCGGGCAGGCGATGCGCGAGTTCACCGAGCGCCGCAGCGCCGACACGCCGGACGAGATCTGGCTGTGCGAGCACCCGCCCGTCTACACGCAGGGGCAGGCCGGCAAGGCCGAGCACGTGCTGGACGCGCACGGCATCCCGGTGGTGCAGACCAACCGCGGCGGCCAGGTCACCTACCACGGCCCCGGCCAGGTGGTCGCCTACCCGCTGATCGACCTGCGCCGGCTGGGCATCTACGTGAAGGAATACGTCTACCGGCTGGAACACTGCGTCATCAAGACGCTCGAAGGCTTCGGCATCACCGGCCACCGGGTGCCCGGCGCGCCCGGCATCTACGTGAACCTGTCGGATCCGGCCGGGCATGCGCCGCTGACCGGGCCGCGGGCGGATGAGTTCGCGGGCC
>NZ_JBFUGN010000219.1:0-7609 GCF_056402895.1 Rhizobacter sp. P3_B12
GCCCCAGGCTCACGAACGGCATCGCGAGGCGCGCCTCGTCGGCGACGTAGACCAGGTCGCAGTGCAGCAGCATCGTGGTGCCGATGCCGATCGCGGCACCGGTGACGGCCGCGATGACCGGCTTCTCGCAGCCGTTCAGCGCCTGCATGAACTGGAACACCGGCGAGTCCTGGCCGCTCGGCGGGCGTTTCATGAAATCCTCGAGGTCGTTGCCCGAGGTGAAGATGCCGGGCTGGCCGGTGATCAGCACCGCGCGCACCGCGCCGTCGGCCTGCGCGGCCGTCAGGCCGTCGGCCATCGCCTGGTACATGTCGATCGTGATCGCGTTCTTCTTCTCGGGGCGGGCGATCTCGATCGTGAATACGCCGTTCAGCACGGCGGTCTTGATGCTCATGTTTGCTCCTTGATCGTGTGCAATGAGGCCGGGCCGAAACCCTGCAGCAAAGCCGTCATGCGCGGCCAGAGTGTCGCCTGGAACTGCTCGCGGAACAGCCCGAAATGCCCGATGCGCTTCGCTTGCACGTCGGCCGGCGCGATGCGCTCGATGCGGCGCGGCGCATTCGGGTAGCAGTCGACCAGCACGCGGGTGCCGCGCTCGGTCATCAACTCGTCGTCGGTGATCGACAGCGCGACCAGCGGGAAGCGCGCCGCCTCGAACTGCGCGCGCACCGCCGCGCCCTCGGCACCGACGTGGTAGCGCGGGTGCAGGCACCAGCGCCGCCACTGCAGCATCACGCCCTTCGGCAGGTCGCCGACCTTGCGCAGGCGCTTGCCGGGGAAGTAGCCGAAGACGGCGGTCGCGACCGGCACCAGCACGTACCAGAAGTACAGGATCATGCGGCGCAGCGGTGGCGCGTTGTCGCGCCAGTAGCCGCTGCCGGCCGCCACCGAGATCAGGCCGTCGACCTGCGCGTGGTTGCGCAGCAGGCCGGGCAGCTGCGCGCCCAGGCTGTGGCCGACGAGGTACAGCGGCAGGCCCGGCGCGGCCTCGCGCAGCGCATCGATCGCGCTGTCGTAGTCGCGGGCCCAGCTGAACAGGTCGGCCTTCAGGCCGCGCAGCGACGGCGTCGCGCGCGACTCGCCCATGCCGCGGTAGTCGAAGGTCGCAACCGCATAGCCCTGCCCGGCCAGCCATTGCGCGAACGGCTGGTAGTAGTCCTGCCGCACGCCCATCGCACCGCCGATCAGCACCGCGGCTTTCGCGGTGCCGACCGGCCGGTACAGGCGCAGCGACAGCCGGCTGCCGTCGTCAGTCTCGAGTTTCAGTGTCTCCATGACGCTCTCCATCGCGATCCGCAGCGGCCCGATCCAGCGGACCCCGTGGAACTGGCTCCGCCAGGCCACTGGGGTCGCCCCCTTGAGGGGGAGGCGCGACAGCGCCTCGGGGGTGGGTCGTCAGACGCGTTCGAAGATGCCTGCCGCGCCCTGGCCCGTGCCGACGCACATCGTCACCATCCCGTACTTCAGGTTGTGGCGGCGCAGCGCGTGGATCACCGTCGCGGCGCGGATCGCCCCGGTGGCGCCCAGCGGATGGCCCAGCGCGATCGCGCCGCCCATCGGGTTCACCTTGGCCGGGTCGAGCCCGACGCTGTTGATCACCGCCAGCGACTGCGCGGCGAACGCCTCGTTCAGCTCGATCCAGTCCAGGTCCTGCTGCTTCAGGCCGGCGTAGCGCAGCGCGGCCGGGATCGCCTCGATCGGGCCGATCCCCATGATCTCGGGCGGCACGCCGCGCGCCGCGAAGCTGACGAAGCGCGCCAGCGGCTTCAGGTCGTACTGCTTGACGGCCTTCTCGCTCGCGAGGATCAGCGCACCGGCGCCGTCGCTCGTCTGCGAGCTGTTGCCGGCCGTCACGCTGCCCTTGGCGGCGAACACCGCCTTCAGCTTGGCCAGGCCTTCCGGCGAGGTGTCGGCGCGCGGGCCTTCGTCGAGGTTCACGGTGCGGGTCTTCACGCCCTGCTCGCCGGTCAGCAGGTCCGGGAAACGCTCGACGATCTCGATCGGCGTGATCTCGTCGGTGAACTCGCCCGCCTTCTGCGCCTTCAGCGCGCGCATGTGCGATTCGTACGCGAACGCGTCCTGCGCCTCGCGGCTGACCTTCCATTGCGCGGCGACCTTCTCGGCCGTCAGCCCCATGCCGTAGGCGATGCCGACGTTCTCGTCCTTCGCAAACACCTGCGGGTTGAACGACGGCTTGTTGCCGCCCATCGGCACCAGGCTCATCGACTCGGCACCGCCGGCGATCAGCACGTCGGCCTCGCCGACGCGGATGCGGTCGGCGGCCATCTGGATCGCCGTCACGCCCGACGCGCAGAAGCGGTTGACCGTCACGCCGCCCACCGGGTGCGCAAAGGCCAGCGCGACCGCGATGCGGGCCATGTTCATGCCCTGCTCGCCCTCGGGGAACGAGCAGCCGATGATGGCGTCCTCGATCGCCTTCGGGTCGAGCGTCGGCACCTGGGCCATCGCGCTGCGGATCGCCGTGACCAGCAGGTCGTCGGGGCGGGTGTTCTTGAAGTACCCACGGCCCGAGCGGCCGATCGGGGTGCGGGTGGCGGCGACGATGTAGGCGTCTTGCACTTGCTTGCTCATGTTCTTTGCTCCGCTTAGTTGCGAACAGGCTTGCCGGTCTGCAGCATGCCCATGATCCGTTCCTGGCTCTTCGGGTGCTCCAGCAGCCCGCAGAAGTGCTTGCGCTCCAGCGCCATCAGGTACTCCTCGCTGACCAGCGAGCCGGCATCGACATCGCCGCCGCACACCACGTCGGCGATCAGCGCCGAGATGTGGAAGTCGTGCGCGCTGATGAAGCCGCCGTCGCGCATGTTGACGAGCTGCGCCTTGATGGTGGCGATGGCGTTGCGGCCGGCCACCGGAAACAGCGTCTTCGCCGGTKCGCGGTAGCCGCTGTCGAACATCGCCTTGGCCTGCTGGATCGCGACGAACAGCAGCTCGTCCTTGTTCGGGACGATCACGTCGCTCCACAGCAGGTAGCCGAGCTTGCGGCTCTCGATCGCGCTGGTGCCGACCCTGGCCATCGCGGCGTTCGTGAAGCCGTCGGTCAGGAACTTCAGGATGTCGGCGTTCGCGTTCGCGGCGCTCGCCATCTCGGCCGCGCGGCGCGCGATGTACGCGAGACCGCCGCCGCCCGGGATCAGGCCGACGCCCACCTCCACCAGGCCGACGTAGCTTTCCATCGCGGCAACGCGCCTGGCGGAATACACCGACAGCTCGCAGCCGCCGCCCAGTGCGATGCCGCGCAGGGCCGAGACCACCGGCACCTGCGCATAGCGGATGCGCAGCATCGCGTCCTGCAGCTTCTTTTCTTCCGGCGCGATGCCCTTGGCGCCGCTCTTCATGAACACAGGCATCAGCGCCTCGAGGTTGGCACCGGCCGAGAACACGTCATCGGGCGACCAGATCACCAGGCCCTTGTACTTGGCCTCGGCGATCTCGACCGCCTTCAGCAGGCCTTCGGTGACGGTCGGGCTGATCAGGTGCAGCTTCGCGGTGATGCTGGCGATCAGCACCTCGCCGTCCAGCGACCAGACGCGCACTTCGTCGTTCTTGAACTCCTGCGTGCCGGCCTTCAGCGGATCGGCCGCGCCCGAGCCGAGCACGGCCTCGGGGAAGTGCTGGCGCGCATACACCGGCAGCGTGCTGCGCGGGATGTACGTGTTCTGCGCGGCGCTCCACGAGCCTTCGGCGGTGTGCACGCCCTCGCGACCGTCGAACACCCAGGCGGGCAGCGGTGCCTTGCTGAGCGCCTTGCCGGCGTCGATGTCGGCCTTCACCCATTCGGCCACCTGCTTCCAGCCGGCGGCCTGCCACAGCTCGAACGGGCCTTGCTGCATGCCGAAGCCCCAGCGCATCGCGAAGTCGACCTCGCGCGCCGAATCGGCGATGTCGGCCAGGTGCACCGCGACGTAGTGGAAGCTGTCGCGCAGGATCGCCCACAGGAACTGCGCCTGCGGGTTGGTCGATTCGCGCAGCAGTTTCAGGCGCTCGGGGGCGGCCTTCTTCAGCATGCGCGCGACGATTTCATCCGCCTTGCCACCGGCGGGCACGTAGTCGGCCTTGGCCGGGTCGAGGCGCAGGATGTCCTTGCCGACCTTCTTGTAGAAGCCGGCGCCGCTCTTCTGGCCCAGCGCGCCCTGCTCGATCAGCCTGGCCAGCACCGGCGGCGTGGCGTAGCTCGGGAAGAACGGGTCATCGGCCAGGTTGTCCTGCAGCGTCTTCACGACGTGCGCCATCGTGTCGAGGCCGACCACGTCCGCGGTGCGGAAGGTGCCCGAGCTCGCGCGGCCCATCTTCTTGCCGGTCAGGTCGTCGACGACGTCGTAGCTCAGGCCGAAGTTCTCGGCTTCCTTGATCGTCGCCAGCATGCCGGCGATGCCGACGCGGTTGGCGATGAAGTTCGGCGTGTCCTTCGCGCGCACGACGCCCTTGCCGACCGCGGTGGTCACGAAGGTCTCGAGTTGGTCGAGGATCTCCGGGCGCGTCGTCGGGGTCGGGATCAGCTCGACGAGGTACATGTACCGCGGCGGGTTGAAGAAGTGGATGCCGCAGAAGCGCGGCTTGATCTCTTCAGGCAGCACCTCCGACAGCTTGGTGATCGACAGGCCCGAGGTGTTGCTCGCGACGATCGCGTGCGGCGCGATGAAGGGCGCGATCTTCTTGTACAGGTCGAGCTTCCAGTCCATGCGCTCGGCGATGGCCTCGATGATCAGGTCGCAGTCTTTCAGCAGCTCGCTGTGCTCTTCGTAGTTGGCGTGCTGGATCAGCGCGGCGTCTTCCGGGATGCCCAGCGGCGACGGCTTCAGCTTCTTCAGGCCTTCGACGGCCTTCGTGACGATGCCGTTCTTCGGGCCTTCTTTGGCCGGCAGGTCGAACAGCACGACCGGCACCTTGACGTTGACCAGGTGGGCGGCGATCTGCGCGCCCATCACGCCGGCGCCGAGCACGGCGACCTTGCGGACGTTGAAGCGACTCATGTTTCTTCTCCTTTGCGTAGTGTGAACAGGCCTACTCGACCCGGATCCAGGTCTGGGTGCGGCCGAACATCGGCGCGCCGACGTAGCCTCGAACTTCCAATTTCCTGCCGCCGTCGACCGGCTTCAGGCGCAGCTTGTAGGTCTTGCCGTTGGCCGGGTCGAGGATGGTGCCCCCGTCCCACAGGCCGTCGGTGTCGGCGCTCTTCTTCGCGCCGCGGATGATCGACAGCCCGACCAGCGGCTGGCCCTTGCGGTCGTCGCTGCATTCGTCGCAGACGGCGTCCTGCTTCGCCTCGGGGTCCAGCAGCTTCTCGAGCTTGCCGCTGATCACGCCGTCGGTCTCGACGATGCGCACCAGCGAGCGCTCTTTCTTCGTGCTGTCGTCGATCGTCTTCCACAGGCCCGCGGGCGTGGCTTGCGCATGGGCGCCCGCCACGGCCAGCGTGGCCGCGAGTGCCAGCAGCAGTCTCTTCATCGCTTGTCTCTCCTGATTTGTTTTGTTTCGACGAGATGGAAGGCCCGACCTCAGAACAGGGCTTCGTCCATCTCCATCAGCGGCTTCAGGCCGGTGCGCGCGGTGCGGATCAGCGAGGCGGTCTCGGGCAGCAGCTTCGCGTAGTAGAAGCGCGCCGTCGCGAGCTTGGCCTTGTAGAACGGGTCGCCGCCGTCGACCTTGGCCAGTGCGACCTTCGCCATGCGGGCCCAGAAATACGCGAACACCAGGTGGCCGGCGACGCGCAGGTAGTCGACCGCGGCGGCGCCCACTTCGTCGGCGTTGCCGAAGGCCTTCATGCCCAGCTCGGTGGTCAGCTTCGTGACCTTGTCGCCCAGCTCGGCCAGCGGGTTCACGAACTCCTGCATCGCCTCGTTCGTGCCTTCTTCCTCGACGAACTCCTGCACCAGCTTGCCGAACTTCTTCAGCTTGGCGCCGTTGTCGGAGAGGATCTTGCGGCCCAGCAGGTCCAGCGACTGGATCGTGTTGGTGCCCTCGTAGATCATGTTGATGCGGGCATCGCGCACGTACTGCTCCATGCCCCATTCCTTGATGTAGCCGTGGCCGCCGAACACCTGCATGCAATGCGAGGTCGCGATCCAGCCGTTGTCGGTGATGAAGGCCTTGATGATCGGCGTGATCAGCGCGACCAGGTCGGCGCTGTCCTTGCGCACGTCCTCGTCGTCCGATGCCAGTTCCTTGTCGAGCTGCAGCGTGGTCCACATCGCGAGCGCACGGCCGCCTTCGGCATAGGCGCGGGCGGTCAGCAGCATCTTGCGCACGTCGGGGTGCACGATGATGGTGTCGGCCGGCTTGTCCGGGTTCTTCGGGCCCGACAGCGCGCGCATCTGGATGCGATCCTTCGCGTAGGCCACCGCGTTCTGATAGGCGACTTCGGTCAGGCCCAGCGACTGCATGCCGACGCCCAGGCGGGCCGCGTTCATCATCACGAACATCGCCGCCAGGCCCTTGTTGGGTTGGCCGACCAGCGTGCCGACGGCGCCTTCGAGCACCATCTGCGCCGTCGCGTTGCCGTGGATGCCCATCTTGTGCTCGAGGCCGCCGCACCAGATGCCGTTGCGCGATCCGATCGAGCCGTCGGCATTGACGTTGAACTTCGGCACCGCGAACAGCGAGATCCCCTTCGAGCCCGTCGGCGCATCCGGCAGGCGCGCCAGCACCAGGTGGATGATGTTCTCGGCCAGGTCGTGCTCGCCGGCGGAGATGAAGATCTTGTTGCCCGTGAGCTTGTAGGTGCCATCCGCTTGCGGCTCTGCCTTCGTGCGCAGCAGGCCGAGGTCGGTGCCGCAGTGCGGCTCGGTCAGGCACATCGTGCCGGTCCACACGCCGCTGGTCAACTTCGGCAGGTACAGCGCCTTCTGCGCGTCGGTGCCGTGCGCATGCAGCGCCTCGTAGGCGCCGTGCGACAGGCCCGGGTACATGGTCCAGGCCTGGTTGGCCGAGTTCAGCATCTCGTAGAAGCACTGGTTCACGACGTGCGGCAGGCCCTGGCCGCCGAAGGCCGGGTCGCAGCTCAGCGCCGGCCAGCCGCCCTCGACGTACTGCGCGTAGGCTTCCTTGAAGCCCTTCGGCGCGGTCACCTCGTGCGTGCTCTTGTCGAGCGTGCAGCCCTCTTCGTCGCCGCTCTGGTTCAGCGGGAACACCACCTGCGATGCGAACTTGCCGCCCTCTTCGAGCACGGCGTTGATCGTGTCGAGGTCGATGTCGGCATGCGCCGGCAGGGCCTTCAGTTCGTCGACCACGTTCAGCACTTCGCTCATCAGGAACTGCATGTCACGCAACGGAGGGGTGTACTGAGCCATCGAAAAAACTCCTGGGAAAGAAATGGAAATTCGAGAAATCGGATTCAGCGGCGCGCGGCGCGCACCGRCTTGTCGGGAGCGGCCGCCGCATCGACCGCGTAGTAGCTGAGCACGCGCTCGAAGGCATGGCGGGCGCGGTCGAGCGCGCCGGGGATGCGCAGGAAGCGCGCGTCGTGGTGCAGCGCGAGGATCAGGCCGTGGATCTCGAACAGCATCTGCAGCGGGTCGGTGTCGGGGCGCAGCTGGCCCTCGTCGATCGCGATGCGGATCGCCTTCTCCAGCGCGGTGTGCCAGGCCTGCAC
>NZ_JBFUGN010000220.1:0-7592 GCF_056402895.1 Rhizobacter sp. P3_B12
GTCACGCCGCTGATGCCCAGCACCAGGTTGTTGCCGCTGCGCGTCTGCGTCAGCTGCGCCGCGCTGATGCCGGTGGCGATCTCGATGCGGTCGGCGCTCCCACCCACGTCGGTGATCGTGTCCTGCCCGTCGCCCCGGCCCCAGCGGTAGACGTCGTTCGAGGTGGCAGACGTGTCGTTCATTGTGTCGTTGCCGGCGCCGCTGCTGTAGGTGTCGTTGCCGCCCTCGCCCTTCAAGGTGTTGACGCCGGCATTGCCGAACAGCAGGTTGTCCAGCCCGTTGCCGGTGCCGTTGATCGCGCTGCTGTTGATCAGGTTCAGGTTCTCGACGAAGTTGCCCAGCGTCCAGGTGATGGTGCTGTTCACCGTGTCGGTGCCCTGGCCATCGAGTTCCTGGGTGACCTCGTTGGCCGTGTCGACGGCGTAGGTATCGTCGCCCAGCCCGCCAGTCATGTTGTCGAGCCCGCCTTTGCCGTCGAGCACGTTGTTGCCGGCGTTGCCGGTCAGCGTGTTGGCAGCACCGTTGCCCGTGGCCGTGATGTTGCCGGTGCCGGTGAGCGTCAGTGCCTCGATGTTGTCCAGCAGCGTGTAGTTGACGCTCGCCTCGACGGTATCGGTGCCTCCGCCCGAGGCCTCGGTGACGAGGTCGAGTGTGTCGTCGACCACGTAGGTGTCGTTGCCCGCGCCGCCGATCAGCGTGTCGACGCCCTCCTTGCCATCCAGGCGGTTCGCGCCGCTGTTGCCGGTGATCTTGTTGGATACCGCGTTGCCGGTGCCCGACAGGCCGCTGCTGCCGGTCAACGTCAGGTTCTCGACGTTGGCCGACAGGATGTAGCTCGCGGTCGATTGCACCGCGTCGAGCCCCTCGCCAGCGTTCTCGGCGATCGTGTCGCCGCTGTCGTCGACGACGTAGGTGTCGTCGCCCGTCCCGCCGGCCATGTCGTCGACACCGGTGCCGCCATCCAGCTTGTCGTTGCCGACACCGCCCAGCAGCCAATCGTTGCCGGCCTTGCCGTTGAGCTGGTCGTTGCCCGCCCCGCCGTCGAAGTAGTCGCTGTTGGCCGTGCCGTTCATCACGTCGTCGCCTTCGGTGCCAGGCACGGCGATGCGGATGCCCTGCGACACATCCAGCGTGCTGCCATCCGCAAAGCGGAAGGTCGACAGGCGACGCGGGTCGTCGAAGTAGTCGACGCCGATGGTCTCCGGCGCGGTGCCGCCGAGCACGTCGATCAGCAGCTTGGGCCCGAAGCGGCGGAAGCGCAGGTCGCCGGCCGCGATGCCGGGGCCGAACTCGATGAGGTTGCCGATCGAGGTGTCGAGGATCAGGTCGGCACCCGAGATGTCACCGGCCTCGGCCACCACCGCATCGCCGCGCTTGAACACGTAGGTGTCGACCCCGGCACCGCCCCGCAGGGTTTGCTCGCCGACACCGCCTTCCAGCCGGTCATTGAATTCGGTGCCGACCAGGACCCGGCCATTCACGTCGGGCACGACCGTGAAGCTGCCGGCCCGGGCCACGAGTTGCGTCCAGTCCAGCACGGTGCCGTCAGCGAACCGGAACGACTCGAACTTGCCCACGTCTGCATACCCGCTGCGCGGTCGGTAGTCCTGGTTGTCGATCGAGCTGCTGATGCGGATCTGGCCGCCGCCCTGGTCCACTTCCAGGATGCGGTCCGAGGCATAGTCGTTGAGGTTGTAGGACGTGACGGCGCTCAGCTTCAGGTTCTCCGGCGTGATGCCGGCGCCGAACTCGATCGCGTCGGTGCCGCCGTAGTCGTAGATCAGGTCCTTGCCGTCACCCCGGTCGAAGTGGAAGGTGTTGTTGCCTTCCAAGCCGACCAGCGTGTCATCACCTGCGCCGCCCGTGAGGCGGTTGGAGATGCCCAACACCGTGCCCCCATCGGTGGCCGTCCAGGTGCCGGTGCTGAACAACACCTCGCTGGCGGCCGAGCCAATGACGGGCAGGTCGGCCATGCTGGCAGGCATCAAGGAGGACGCACTGCGCACCGTTCCGTCGGCGAACACGAAGTTCGGCAGGTTGTTGAGCATGTTCGGCCGGATCGCCCGGCCGTCGAGTTCGAACGACACCGTGTCGCCCTGCGTGCCGTAGGCGAACGTGAGCGCCATGTTGGCTGCATGGACGTCGTCCGCGGGCAAGGCGGTCAGTCCCACGACCTTCAGGGACGATACGGCCACGCCGGCCGCGAACGTGACACGCAAGCTTCCGCCGGCGGCTGCGCCATCGACCAGGTACTGCGTTTGACGGAATGTGTCGTGCCCATCGCCCTGCGCGAACACGAAGTCGGCAGAACGGCTGGAATCCAGCGAGAAAGTGTCGTCACCCTGGCCGCCGACGATGGTGTCGACAGCGTCTCCCCGCCCCACATTGCTGAAGGTGTCCTTCCCATCGCCACCGTTCAACAGCTCGTTGCCGTTGCTGCCAAACAAGCGGTCGTCGCCCGTGTCGCCGTAGAGGGACGACGAGCGGCCATCGTCGTTGGCCGTTGCATTCAGGCGGTCGTTGCCATCACCACCGTGCAGCACGTCGGCGCCGCCATCGCCAGACAGCTGGTCGTCGCCAACTCCACCGTACAAGGTGTCGTCGCCATCGCCACCGGAAAGCTCGTCATCTCCGCGGCCACCGTCCAGGACGTCGTTGCCGCCTTGTCCCAGGAGCATGTCGGCATCGTCACCACCGGCGAGCAGGTCGTTGCCTCCGCCGCCGTACAGCCAATCCCTTCCTTCGTCGCCATACAGGCTGTCGTTCCCGTACCCGCTGACCAGTGTGTCGTTACCACCCAGGCCGTGGAGGTCCTGAGGGCGCGTGCTGTTGCCGTTTTCGCCGATCTGGTCATTGCCGCCGGTTCCGATCTCCGTGAACGGCAGATGCGCGGCGATCTCGCCGTCGCTCCACACCGTGCCGTCGGCGAACTGGATGGCGCCGAGGCGGCTTTGCGGAGTCAGTGTGATCTGGTCTCCCGAGCCATAGCGCAGCACCAGGCCACCGGCATCGTTGACCAGCGTCAACTCGCTTTCCTGCACATCGGCCAGCACGATGCGGTTGGTGCCGGTCGTGGAGGTGTCCTCCAGCGTGTCGACGCCATCGCCCTTGTGGAAGACATAGGTGTCACTGCCGATGCCGCCGACGAGCTGGTCGGATCCGGTGCCGCCTTCCAGCACGTCGTCACCATTGCCGCCCGCGAGCGTGTCGTCACCGCTGCCACCTGCCAGCGTGTCGTTGCCAGCCCCGCCGCGGATCGCATCGTTGCCGCCCAGGGCATCGAGGGTGACGTTGCCGTCGCCAGGAACCTGGAACGTGTCGTCGCCCTGGGTCATCAGGTCTTGCAGGCCGATGGCCGGAACGGTGCCGCGCTCGTACGACGTGCCATCGGCGAAGACGATCTGCTGGCGGCTCGCGTTGGTGAAGAACTGCTTCACCGTCAACTGGTCGCCGCTGCCCTGGAACATCACGAAAAGGTCGGCACCGTTGCGAATGAAGCGCGCAGCCCCCACGGGCAGGGTTTCGTCGAACTCGATGCGGTCGGTCTCTTCGCCTGTGCCGGCCGTGTCGTCCACGGTGTCGGTGCCGAAGCCCGCGCTGAAGTAGTAGGTGTCGTTGCCACTGCCGCCCACCAGCGTTTCGTTGCCGCTGCCGGCCAGCAGCTTGTCGTCGCCTGCGCCGGCATCGATCCGCCGGGAGCCCTCGTTGCCGACGATCACGTCGTACACGTTGCTGCCGAGCAGGGATGACCCACTTCCGGTGCTCTCGACCAGCACGCCGCGCGCCAGCAGCTCGTCCCAGGTCAGGACGCTGCCGTCTTCGAACTCGATGCGATCGAAGCTGCGGCCGACTGTGGCCAGCTGCGACACGCCCTTCTGGCCGAGCACCAGGGCGTCGCCTGCCGAGGCCATGTCGAGCACCACGGCGCCGGTGTTCGCCTCGCGACGCAGGCGCAGGTCTTCCGGAATGAAATCTCCACTCAGTTGCAGGACGTTGTCCGCACTGCGCGCTTCCGCGACCACCGATACGGTGTCGCGGCCATCCCCTTGCGAGAACTGCAAGGTCGTGCCTTGCGTGCTCGAGATCTCGACGGTGTCGTTGCCCCACCCGCCGGACAGCACGGCGCCTTGAGAGTTCGCATCGACCCGCAGGACATCGTTGTCGGCCCCACCGATCAGGTGCTGGCCAGGCTCCGAGGCGGTGAGGTCTTGCTGCCCGCGCAGCCATTGGCCCAGCGCACGGGCAAGAGCCATCTCCTGCCCGTTCGAGGCCTGGAAGGTCTGTATCGCACCCTTCATCCCATTCGTGATCACGAGGCTGCCCGTGCCGATCCTCAGCACCAGGTCAATTCCGTTTTGCGCAGCCTGCGCGACGACCTCTCCGCCATCGATGACGATCTTGTTGCGGCCCTCGTTGTCGATGATGTTGTCGACGATGACGCCGCTGCTCAGATCGGCCCCCCGCACGATGTAGGTGTCGTCGCCTGCGCCGCCGGACAGGCCGTCGATGCCCGCGCCGCCGTTCAGCGTGTCGTTGCCGGCGCCGCCGAACAGCAGGTCGTCGCCGTCGCCGCCAAGCAGCTGGTCGTCGCCGTTGCCGCCGACCAGCGTGTCGGCGCCGGCCCCGCCGTCCAGGATGTCGTTGCCCGTCAGCGTGGAGACCGCGTTGGTGGCCTCCTCGTCTTCGCCGGACAACCAGTCATTGCCGTCGCCGCCGCTGAGCACGTCGTTGCCGCCGCCGCCCGCCAGCGTGTCGTCGCCGGCACCGCCATCGAGGACATCGGCACCATGCAACTCGGCCGGCAGCAGAGCGATGGAGGCATCTCCCAGCAACTGGTCGTTGCCGATTCCACCCACCAGGGAGTCATCTTGCCCTCCGCCATACAGGCGGTCATTGCCCTCATCACCAAACAGCGTGTCATTGCCATGGGATGCTGCGACGGCATTTGTCAGTTCGCCGTCACCCCACAGAACATCATCTTCGCTGCCGCCGTGTGCCTCATCGTTTCCACCACCTCCGATGAGTTGATCCGCCCCGCTACCGCCGCTCAGCAGGTCGTCGCCGCAATAGGCGGCATCCATACCGTCGTCGTCGCCAAGCAGAACATCGGCCCCTTCTTCGCCAAAGAGCTGGTCCGCACCACCTCCGCCCACCTCACGGTCATCACCCTTGCCGCCGAATAGCATGTCATTGCCGTGCTGCGAGGGATCCAATCCAAGCGTGCCGTAGGTCTTGCCGGTCAAGCTGTCCATCTCCGGCTGGCCAGGGGACTTGAGTCCGTCGCCAAGCAGGAGGTCGTTGCCGTCGCCGCCAGAAACAACGTCGTCCCCGCTGTACCCCGCCAAAGCGTCGTTGCCGTCTTGCCCGAAGACCAGATCGTCGTCGCCTCCCGCGTTGACGACATCGTCCCCGGCGCCGGAATACACCGTGTCGCGCCCGTTGTGGCGCGCCGTATTGAAAGCGTCCAGATAGGTGGGCGCGTTCGGGTCGTAGCCCTTGTCACCAGTCAAGCTGCGGCCAGTGAGCGTAAGTGTCGCTGTAGCACTGTTGAAGACGTTGCCGTCTGGCCCGTCTATGACTGTCCAGCGATCCGCCGGGACAGCGTAGTTCATCAGGTCCGTCAACGAGAAGCCGGTGAGATCGATGCCGCCCAACGGGTCCACGCCATTCAGGAATTCGCCGCCGGTGAACAACTGGCCACTGAGCACATTGGGATCCGACAGCCTGAAGGTGTAGAGATACGCCATGCTGGCGCTCAGCGTGCGGTAGTAGCTGCTCGACCAGTCGCTGCTGTTGCTGCCTTGGCCGTATGGCAAAACGCTGAGCGCAGGAGCACCCATGTCTCCGTCGCTCAGGATGATGTCGGCGCCGGCTCCACCCACCAGCATGTCGTTGCCGTCGCCACCGAACAGCATGTCATTCAGACTACTGCCGACGACGGTGTCGTTGCCTCGACCGCCATCAAGCACGTACGGCTCAGGCTCCGTTGCCAGAGAAACCGGCGTACTGATGATTGCGGCGGACAAAGTCTGCTGTACCACCGCATAGATTTGATCGTCGCCGTCGCGCCCTCGAATCCTCAAGATGTTGCCCAGGGAGTTCAACGCGCCAGCACCACCTTCGATCAGGTCACCACCGCGCCCGCCCTCGACGACGGCGATGCTCGCGTCGATGGCGTTCAAGATCGTCACCGGGCCTTGCAGTTGCGGGCGAACCTCCAACGGGTCGTAACCGTAGTGCTGCTGGCCGGAACTGCTGGCCAGATCAACGAATGTCGCCGGTGCCGGCGCGGACGCTGGCGAGGCCAGTGCATCGGACAGAGTGACGCCAACATTCTTGTCGCGGGTCCAGTTCCGCACGGTGACGACTCCCGAGCGATCTCGGAAACTGATGTACAAGTTGTCTTGCGTGCCGTCGATCGTGCCCAACGTGTAGGTGACTTTCTGGTCGTCTGTCTGCCAGATGCGGTCGCCGACTTTCTTGGCACCGGCGCCTGTGATCGCACCAATACCTTCCACGTCGATCACGCCTTTGCCATCGCTGTCGACAATCCAATCGCTGCCGGACTCGCCAGCGAAGAACTTGTAGGTGTCCAGCCCTTCTCCGCCGTACAAGTAGTCGGTGCCAGTGCCGCCACTGAGGTAGTCGCTACCGATGCCGCCGAACAGGACATCGATGCCTGCGCCGCCTAGAAGAACATCGTCTCCCGCGCCTGCGAGGAGTTCGTCGTTGCCGCCGTTGCCGATCAAACCGTCGCTGCCGCTTGCCCCGAAGACGAGGTCATCAGTTTCTCCACCCGCTGTCGTCCCGGCCGTTGTCGCCACCAGAACTCGACCAGAGCCTGTCAGCGCAAAGCCTGCCCGATCAAACTCGTCGAGTAGCTTCGTCGCCATGTCTCGCACAGCCACGGTCGCCTGTGTGCTGCCCAACGGGAGATTCATGGCAACGAAACCCGTAGAGACGCTGACTCGTTCGCTGACGTAGGCATGCTGCTCTTGCGAGATGAGCAAGACAGTCCGAATCAGCGTGTCGCGCGACACGAGCGTGCCGGCATCGAACGGCGCTTCGAGCAGGCGCTTGATGTCGGCGTTCATCTGCGCGCTGGCAGGGAGCTGCGACACGCCGGCCAGCAGGGTGGTGAACGCCGCCTTTTGCTCGTCGGTTRCATCCAGGCCTTCCAGCCAAGTACCGTCGAATTTGCCCAGCTTCACGGAAAGATCGTCCAAACTTGTGTTGAGCGTGGTCCATGCGGTGGAGCCGGTGTCAAAGACCTGGGTGAAAAAGTCTTTGCTCCAATCGCGTACGGGCTCCCAGGCGGCTTCGCCGGCTTTGCCGGCGACGTAGCCGCCTACTACGGCAAAACCTATGACTACGGCCGCAGTAAGAATCACCGGCGCCCCCAGTCCTACCGCCACTCCACCAGCAAGAGCCGCCGCAATCTCCCCACCTGCAAAACCAGATAGCACCCCCAAGGATTTCTCGCCGGCCTTGTCAATGCCCACGTCGGTGAACCCGTTGTCGTAGAACTCCTTGCCGATCTGAAACATCCCCAGCACCGCGCCGGTCTGTTTGAGAACAGCAGAGGCTCCCGA
>NZ_JBFUGN010000221.1:0-7579 GCF_056402895.1 Rhizobacter sp. P3_B12
CAGCCCGAACCAGGTGTGCAGCCACGTCATCGACAGCCGGAAAGTGGGGAACATGGTGCGTGTCCGATGTCAGGTGGCGGGCAGCCGGGTCATCCACCAGCCGAGCCCGGTCATCGCCGCGCCGCCGCCGAACAGCACGAGCCAGACGCGCGCCGTGCTCGCGGCCCCGAACGACCAGCAGAACACGACGAGGTAGACCAGGAAGGCCACCAGGTAGAGCAGCGTCTGCGCATCGGCATACGGCATGCCGGCGGCCAGCAGCAGCGCGATGCCCAGCACCACGAAGCCCCAGGTGAAGGACCAGCCGCCGAGCACGCCGGCAGCAATGCGGGAGACGATCTGGATCCTTCGCATGGGAGCCGCGTCATGGGGCGCCGACAAGGCGCCGATAAGAATGATTCTTATCATTATCCACGAAGGAGGCGCCTCTCCCGAGGCGCCTGCCGAGCTGCCCGCTGGCGCGGTGCCTACTTGAACTGGTAGCTCAGCGACGCGTAGTAGAAGCGCCCGCGCGGGTCGGCGAACGACGCCGCGTAGCCGGTGGCATGCGAGCCGTACGACGCGACCGCGGTGAACGGCGGTTCCTCGTCGAACAGGTTGCGCACGCCCAGGCGCACCGAGAAGTCCTTCAGGCCGGTGTAGACGCCCGAGAGGTTCCAGCGGCTCGAGTCCTTCACGTGGTACTCCTGGTGCACGCCGATGTTGGCATCGACCAGGTCGGCCGATTCGGTCCAGCCCTTCACGAACACGTTCTCGAGCGTCGCACCCCAGGTGTCGCGCTGCAGGTCGATGCTGAACGAATGCTGCCAGCGCGGGTGCGGCTGCACGCTGCCGCCGTCGCCGGCGGTGCCGGCGTAGTCGGTGAGCGGGCCGTCCTTCGAGGCCTGGCGCTTCCAGCTGTCCACGTAGGTGCCGTTCAGCGCGACCGTCAGCTTGCCGACCGAGGGCAGGGCCCAGCGCGTCGTCACGTCGATGTCGATGCCCGAGGTGCGCAGGTCACCCAGGTTCTCGACCGGCGTGTCGATGTAGCTGATGAAGCCGTCGGCCGTGCGGTGGATGCGGTTGCCGAACTTCGCCAGCAGCACCGGGTCGGTCAGGATCGCATCGCCCGTCACCACGCTGATCTGGTCCGTCTTCTTGATCAGCCACCAGTCGAGCGAGGTCGACAGCCACTTCACCGGCTCCAGCACGATGCCGGCCGAGAACTGCTTCGACTTCTCGGCCTTCAGGTCGCTCGACGACGAGAAGCGCTCGTTGAACTGGCTCTCGCAGCGCGAGTCGCCGGCGATCGGGCAGTTCGGGTCGCTCAGCGAGTTGGCGGTGTTGGTCATCGACGGCGGGCTGTTCACGTCCCACAGCGACGGCGCGCGGAAGCCGGTGCCGGCCGCGGTGCGCAGCAGCACCTCCTTGGCCGGCTGCCAGCGCAGGCTGGCGCGCGGGTTGAAGCTGGAGCCGAAGTCGTTGTAGCGGTCGTAGCGGGCCGCGAGGCCGGCCTCCCAGCCCTTGGCGAACGGGGCCGTGACCTCGGTGAACACCGCGATCACGTTGCGGCTCGCGCGCGTCTCGGGCACCGAGCCCTCGCCGCCGATGTGCAGGCCCTGGCGGTACTCATCGTTGACCGGCGTGTCCTTGGCCTGCTCGTGGCGCAGGTCGAAGCCGAACGCCGCCGCCAGTTGCCCGCCCGGCAGCTCGAGGAACTCCCGGCTCGCCTTGCCGTCGAGCACGGTCGTGGTGCTGGTGGACTTGCGCATCGTGCCTTCGAGCAGCGTCGAGCGCAGCAGTGCCTCGCCGGCCGCGTCGCTGGGGCCGAACGGGTTGATCTGGCCGGTGGCCAGCGCGGTGATGAACTTCGGCTCGCTGATGTAGCCCGAGTAGCTCAGCGTGCCCTTGCCGCGGGCCACCGTCAGCGCGGTGTCGTAGTCCCAGCCCTGGGTCGTGCCCTTGAGCCCGGCCACTGCGCGCACCTGCTCGTTGACGTTGTCGTTGATGCGGTTGCCCACCGGAACGGCCCGCATCGAGACCTCGGCCATGCCGCTCGCCGGCGGTGCATAGCCCAGCGTCGCCAGCAGCGCGGCCGGGTAGTAGGGGCTGGTGACGGGGATCGCGAAGCTCGGGTAGCTGGCGGTGTCGGGGTTCAGGTGCCCCGCGGTGGAGTCGATCGGCACCGGCGCGACGCGCCCGATGTTGTGGTTGCGTGCATACGAGGCCTCGGTGAAGAACTCGTTCTGCGGGTCCAGGCGAAGCGTCAGGCGGCCGAACAGGTCGCCCTTGGTCTGGTCGGGCATGTTGTCGAGCGTGGCCGAGTAGATGAAGCGGCAGGCCTGCTTCGGCTGGCCGTTCGGCGTGGTGCCCGCGGTGGTGACGACGGTGAACTTCGGATCGCAGGGCGCGAAGTTCGGGTCGTTGAAGCCGTTGGTGCCGAGGTAGGCGCCGGGGCTGATGCCGAAGTCGACCAGCCGGCCCGGGAAGCCGCGGCCCGAGGTCGGCGGCGCGGAGCCCGGGATCTCGGTGATGCCGCGGTTGTAGTAGCCCTGGTCGATCGCGCGGATGCGGGTGTTGTCCTGGTAGTTCGCGGTGAACAGCAGGTTGTAGCCGTCGCTCGGCAGGTCGCCTTGTCCGTAAGCGAGGCTCAGGCCGCTCTCCTTGCCGCCGACGTTCGCCTGCGTGTTGCCGTAGCGCACGGTCAGCTGTCCGCTTTTGTAGTCGCGGCGCGTGATGAAGTTGATGACGCCGCCGACCGCATCGGTGCCGTACACCGCTGACGCACCATCGCGCAGCACCTCGATGCGTTCCAGCGCGGCGAACGGGATGCTGTTCAGGTCGACCGCGACGGTGCCGCCGATGCTGCCGAACGGGTGGTTCGCGAGCCGCCGGCCATTCAGCAGCACCAGCGTCGAGTTGGCGCCCAGCCCGCGCATGTTGGCGTTCGAGGTGGCGTAGCCCGCGCCCTGGGTGGTGTCCGATTGCAGTCCGGTGCTGGCCGACACGCGCTGCAACAGCGCCTCGATGTTGGTCGCGCCGCTGCGCTCGATCTGCTCCTTCGTGATGATCGTGACCGGCAAGGCCGTCTCGGAGTCGACGCGCCGGATCGACGATCCGGTGATTTCCACGCGTTCCAGCTGCTGTTGGGTCGTGTCCTGGGCAGCTGCCTGCTGGGCGCTGGCCAAGGCCATGCCACTGCTGAAGGCCACGGTGATGGCCCGATGGATCCTGGTTCTTCTCTGCATGTGATCCTTCCCTCCTGGTGGGGTGGTGAGCGTGGACGGGGAACCGGGCGCCTGGCTCAGGGGCGCACAGTCGGTGTCGGCAGATGCCGCACCGTGACGGACTGTGGCTCGTGAGCAAGAAAAAGACCATGTGCGACGCACCATGTCAAACCCTGACATGCGCGCGCCATGCAGCAGCGAGCAGTCCTGCAAATGACTGCTGGGGCTCAACCTGTATGACGTGGGTCTGCGCCGCCATGTCGGCGCAACTTGCCGAGGCGGGTCTGGCTAGTGGGCGCGCTGGGTGCGCTTGCGCTTGATTTCAGGTTCCAGCCGGTAGACGTACGCAGTGGCTCCACCGGTATTCGGCAGGGCCGAGAACACCTGGTTGAGGACCACCGACCTGCCGGTGACGCTGCGAAGCGAGCGTACATCCGGGTCGTCTTCATCAATGACCGCAACGTCTTCCAGCGTGAAGCTGTTGACCGGCACCTTCTTGAGAAGGCGTTGGATCTTTCCGTAAAGCTTCGTCGGGCCGAGCGTCGGGAGCTCCTTGATCAGGAACCTGAGTCGAGGCTGTTCAGGTTCCCGGATGTGGGTCCAGAACGCGCCGCTGACCGTCAAGCCGGGCTCCCGATCCAAACTTGTGAAGAGGGTTCTTCCCTCTTCGATGAGCTGCTCGATGTTCACCATTGCTTCTTGATCCAAGTGAGCACGCCGGTCTTCGCGGTCACGCAGGCCTTGTAGTAGTCCCTCGCGACGACCTCGGTCGTTGCTGTCGTGACACATTCGACGGCGTAGCCCATCAGGTAGCGGGAGCCCGTGTACTGCCCTGCGTCGAGGAGCGTCTTGGCTTCCGCCACGCGCATCTTGCTCAGAAGCTGGAAGTCGTCCCTGTTCATCCGGGGAGATGGTAGCGGCCTGAACRCATCCAGTGAAGTGCGAGGACGCAAAGGCCCGGCTATGGCACCTTGGCGAGGCAGCGGCGAAGGTCAATGCGCCATCGAGCGGTCGAGCGCCTGCGAGAACGCGATGCTGTTGCCGTCCGGGTCCTTGATCATCACGACCTGGACCTTCGGGCTCGACATCGGCGTGCCGGCGTCGATGCCGGCCTTGCGAAGCTCAGCGATCTGCAATGCGAGGTCGGTCACTGCCAGCGTGACGGAGCCGTGCCCTGCACGCTCGCGCAATTGGTAGACCTGCAGCCAGCCGCCGCCTTCGAACTTCCATTCGGCGACTTCGGGCATCGGCCGCGAGTCGGCCGGCCGCCCGAACAGCTTCGCGTACCACGCGAGCGCGGACTGCAGATCGTTGACGGCCACGCTGGCAATCGCATTGTGGATGGACATGACGATCCTTTCGAGGCGCGGCTGGGTCGGCAAATGCTGCGCCGCCGTCGCCGCGGCGTCCCCCGGACAGTGCCGGGTTCGCACGTCGGCCCATGCCTACGGCGGCACCGGATGCTGCGGTAGGCTCCCGGGATGGATGAACTGCGAGCGTTGTCGACTTTCGTGCGCGTGGCCGAGCTCGGCAGCTTCAACAAGGCGGCGCAGGCGCAGGCCACGACGCCGCAGGCGGTCAGCAAGACGATCCGCCAGCTCGAGCAGCACCTGGGCGTGCGGCTGTTCCACCGCACGACGCGCAAGAGCTCGCTGACCGAGGAGGGCGAGCGCCTGCTGCATGCGGCGCGGCCCAACCTCGACGGGCTCGTCGATGCGCTGACGCGCGCCCGCAGCGCGGTGCGCAGCGACGAGGGGCTGGTGCGCATCAGTGCGGCCGGCGCGGTGGCGCGCCTGGTGCTGGTGCCGATGCTCGCGGCGTTCCAGGCGGAGCACCCGGCGATCCAGATCGACCTGTTGCTGGAGGACCGCTTCACCGACCTGGTCGGCGAGCGCATCGACGTCGGCTTTCGCGCCGGCAACCCGCCCGAGGCGCAGGTCATCGCGCGCCGGCTGTTCACGATCCAGCAGATCGCGTGCGCGTCGCCGGGCTACTTCGAACGGCATCCCGCGCCCGAGCGATTGCAGGACCTGCTGCAGCACCGCTGCACTGCGTACCGACAGCCCGGCACCGGCCGCCCGATGCCGTGGGAGTTYGAGGTCGACGGCAGCGCGGTCTACCAGCATGTGCCGGTGGTGCTGTGCAGCAGCGAGCCCGAGGCCGACTGCCTCGCGGTGCTCGCCGGCATCGGCCTCGGCCAGGTCGACAGCATCAATGCCGCGGCCGCGTTGCGCGACGGCCGGCTGGTGCCGGTGCTGACCAGCCACGTCAGCGAGCGCATGGGCCTCTACCTGTACTACGCGCAGCGGGCCGACATGCCGGGACGCGTGCGCCGCTTCATCGACTTCAGCACGGCCTGGCTGCGCGACAGCAGGCAGTTCTGCGTACCGCCGGCCGAGCTGCGTGCGCTGGCCAGAAAGGCTCGTGCGGCACGCCGATGATTGGCAACTTCGGGTTGTCAAAGTAACGGCCTTGTGAGACTACCCAGGTTGAGGCTCGATTCCTAAAGTTCGTCCAAGCGTCGCTGTTGCGCCGCAGAACCCAAGGACGAAACTCATGGCCACCTCTTCGAATCTCTTCGCTTCCCAACTTGCCGGCCGCGTCGCGGTCATCACCGGCGCCTCCAGCGGCATCGGCCGTGCATCGGCGCTGTTGCTGGCCTCGCGCGGTGCCAGGGTCGCGGTGCTGGCACGCCGCCAGGAAGCCCTCGACCAATTGGTGGCCGAGATCACCGCGGCCGGCGGCGAAGCCATCGCGGTGCCGGTCGACGTGACCGACCAGGCCTCGGTGGATGCGGCGGCAGCGCGGGTGGCGGCCGTTTACGGCCGTGCCGACCTGGTCTTCAACAACGCCGGCGTGATGCTTCCCGGCGCGATCGAGGAGGGCAAGCTCGCCGAGTGGGAGCAGCAGATCGACCWCAACGTGACCGGCGTGATGCGCGTGATCCATGCCTTCGTGCCGCAGCTGGTGCAGGCGGCGGCCGAGGGTGCGACGGTCGACCTGGTGAACACCTCGTCGATCGCCGGCCAGAACCTGTACCCGTACTTCGCCGTCTACACCGCGACCAAGGCCTATGTGAGCCACCTGACGCGCCACCTGCGCATCGAGCTCGGGCCGAAGAACATCCGCGTGTCGATGATCGAGCCGGGCATCGTCGCGACCGAGCTGCAGGGCCACGTGACCTTCCAGGGCGCGAAGGACTGGCTCGCGGGTGCCGCGCAGACGATGGAGTTCCTGCAGCCGGAGAACGTGGCCGAGAGCGTGGGCTTCATCGTCGCGCAGCCGAAGCACGTGAACCTGCAGCAGGTGGTGATCATGCCGACGAAGCAGACGAGCTGAGCCGGCCGGCCGGCCGGGGGGATCCCGGGAAAAGGCCCGAGAATGGGCACGATGAAAATCCCCGCCCGCCTGCAGACCCTGGTTGCCGAAGGTTTGATCGACAGCGTCGTTCGCCAGCTCAAGAGCGGCAAGGAAGCCGATGTCTACGTGGTGCGTTGCGGCGACGAGACCTGCGCCGCCAAGGTCTACAAGGAGGCGCACAAGCGCAGCTTCCGGCAGGCGGTGGATTACACCGAGAACCGCAAGGTGCGCAACAGCCGCCAGGCGCGCGCGATGGCCAAGGGCACGGCGTTCGGCCGCCAGCAGCAGGAGGCTGCGTGGCAGAGCGCCGAGGTCGATGCGTTGTACCGGCTGGCGGCGGCGGGCGTGCGCGTGCCGAAGCCGCACAACTTCCTCGACGGCGTGCTGTTGATGGACCTGGTGACCGACGAGCGGGGCGATGCCGCACCGCGCCTGAACGACCTGCCGTTCACCGAAGCGCAGGCCTTGCAGCACCATGCGACGCTGATCGGCGAGGTGGTGCGCATGCTGTGCGCCGGCGTGATCCACGGCGACCTGTCGGAGTTCAACATCCTGCTGGCCGGCGATGGCCCGGTGATCATCGACCTGCCGCAGGCGGTGGATGCGGCCGGCAACAACCACGCGTCGCGCATGCTGATGCGCGATGTCGACAACCTGCGCAACTTCTTCGGCCAGTTCGCGCCGAGCCTGCTGCCGACGCAATACGGCCCCGAGATCTGGTCGCTGTACGCCGGCGGCCTGCTCGCGCCGGGCATGCCATTGACCGGCCGCTACCAACAACGGGCCGGCGCGGTGGACCTGTCCGGCGTGTTGCGCGAGATCGAGGATGCGCGGCTTGAAGAGGCGGCGCGCCTGTTGAGGATGAGCACCCCATGACCGACGACTCCCGCCGCCACAGCCCTGCCGCCGAACGCAACCGCGCGGCGATCCTGGCCGAACTGCAGCGCTTGTTGCCGCCGCAGGGGGTGCTGCTGGAGATTGCCAGCGGCACCGGCCAGCATGCGGCGCATTGC